>JBKJOH010000267.1:0-7181 GCA_046593295.1 Polaromonas sp.
GGGTTATTGGGGTCAGACGCCAATTTCATTGCGGTGCGTTGCACCGCCCCCGAAGGGCGTGCCGGAGGCACGATGAATTTGGACTCTGACCCCAAAAACCCGCGAGCACCGCGCAACGCAGCAATTCGCCCGAAAAATGAATTTATAGAAGTGCCCGCGGCTTGCGCGCCCGCCCAGCCAGCGCCCTGTCGAACACGGCATTCGGCAGCAGCCGCAGCAGTTTGGCGACCACGCCCATCTGCCAGGGAATCACGCGGTAGCTGCTGCCCGCTTCAATGGTCTCAAACGCTTTGTCTGCAAACGCGCCCGGCTGCATCAGAAATGGCATCGAATAGCTGTTTTTTTGCGTCATCGGCGTGTCGATATAGCCCGGGCAAATCGTCACCACCTTGACACCGCCGGCTTTCAGTTCGCCGCGCAGGCTTTCACAGTAGGCAATCAGCGCGGCCTTGCTGGCGCAATAGGCAGCATGCCCCGGCAGTCCGCGAATGCCTGCCACGCTGCCAATCCCGACCAGCGTACCCGAGCCGCGCTGCGTCATGGCTGCGATGAAAGGATGAAAGGTGGCCGCTGCGCCTATGTTGTTGGTGGCAAAGGTTTGCTGCATCACATCAAGGTCTTCACGCATCGCGCTGTCCATGCCAATGCTGATGCCGGCATTGGCAATCACCACATCCGGCACGCCCTGGCTGGCGATGCAGGCCTTGCCCGCCGCAACGATGCTGTCACTGGCCGCCACATCGGCGCTATAAATCTGATAGCTGCCTACGCGCATTGACTGCGCATCAACCCATGATTGAAGCGCTGCCGTCCGGCGTGCTGCCAGCGCCAACCGATACCCGGCCTGGTAAAACCGCAAGGCTAAGGCCTGGCCTATGCCGCTGGAAGCGCCGGTGATGAAGACGAGTCTGGACATGCGGGCACCCCAGGTGTTTTAAAAAAACTAGCGTTTCGCAGTCGGTGTCGACGCTGCGGATGCCGGACTACTGGTCGCCACTTTAGGATACAAGATACCTCTGACGCGCCCCTTCAGGTCAGCAACACCCGTCCGGTTGTTATAGGCAAAATCGTCGCCCGTGAACTGATCCGCACCCCGTATCAACACCACCGGCAGGTGCGATTTGACGCGCTCTTCGTTGACATACGAATGCAGAAACTCGCCCTGAAATTCCATACGCGGCAAGTCATTCCCGTCGGCATCTTTGGTGGCCTCGCGCACCACCCGCGCATTGCCCATCAGCTGCACCTCCGAGCCATCGCCGTTGGACAGGGCGCGCCTGCCGATGGCGGTGACCAGTCGGCCTTCCGCGCTGAAGCTGCGAATGCGCGGCTCGTCAATCTCCAGCGTATCGGTGTCTGGGTAATGCCGCGCTTCTATGCCATAGACCTCACTTTTGAGTAGGCCCGCGTCGTCAAAGGTTTTGATCGTGAACTTGCGCATGTAGTAGTCCACCTCATGACGCGCCGCTTTCGCGGCCTCTGGCGTGCTGGCTCCAGGCGCATTGCTTACCAGCCAGTAAGTGCCCAGCACCAGCAGGCCCATCAGCACGACGGGCAGGTAAATGGAAATGCTGTCCCACAGTCGCAGCACCCGCGCCCGCGGCCACGGCCACGGCCACGGCCTGCCGAGAATGCGAACGACGCTTTTCACGGACGTGCCGGTGTTCATTCGCCAAAGGCCTGCAACAGGGTTGCGTATTGCCCGCTGGCCACCAGCAGCAGGTCGCAAAACATGCGCGCTGCGCCGTGCCCACCGGCGGCCTCGGTCACATAGTGCGCAACTGATTTGACTTCGGGGTGCGCATTGGCTGGCGCACAGCTAAACGCCGCGCGCCGCATCACGGCAAGGTCAGGCCAGTCATCGCCCATGGCCGCCGCGTGCGACCAGTCGAGTCCCAGTGCCGTCAATGTGCTTTCGGCGACGGGCCGTTTGTCCTCGCATCCGAAATGCGTGTGGACTATGCCCAGCGCCTTTAGCCGATGCCGTAATGCGGGGCTGTCGCGGCCCGTAATCACCACCGGAGTGATGCCCGCTTTTTGCAGCAGCTTGAGGCCGTGGCCATCAAGCGTGTTAAAGCGCTTGAGTGTTTCGCCGTGCTCGGACATGTACAGGCCACCGTCTGTCAACACACCATCGACATCGAAAAAAGCAACGCGGATGCCTTGTGCTTTTAGCAGTAGTTCGGGCGCAAAGTTCAGCGTTGGGAACATCGGCCGCAGCGCCGGGCCGCCCCCGGCAAGGCCAGCCCCCTCGGGGGGCAGAGAAGTACACGAAGTGACGAACGTGGGGGCCATTTTTTATATCACTTTTGCACGCATCAAGTCATTGGTGTTGAGCGCACCACACAAAACGCCGTCATCATCGACCACCAGCACACTGGTAATGCTGTGCAGCTCCATCAGCTCAACCGCCTCTACCGCAAGCGCATCGGCCCTCAGGGTGCGTGGGCCGACATGCATCACCTCGCCAGCCAGACTGCTGCGCAAGTCCACGCCTTTTTCAACCAGGCGGCGCAAGTCGCCGTCGGTGAAGATGCCGAGCACCCGCCCCGCGCCATCCACCACGGCCGAAGCACCCAGGCCCTTGACGCTCATCTCGCGCATCAGGTCGGTAAAGCTGGTGCTTGATAACACACGCGGCACCTGTTCGCCGCTGCGCATGACATCGCTGACGTGTGTCAGCAGCTTGCGGCCCAAGGCACCGCCAGGGTGCGAGCGGGCAAAGTCTTCTTCTTTGAAACCGCGCGCATCGAGCAGGGCCACCGCCAGTGCGTCGCCCAGTGCCAGCTGCGCCGTGGTGCTGGCCGTGGGTGCCAGATTGAGTGGGCAGGCCTCTTGCGCCACGCTGCTGTCGAGCGTGACATGCGCCTGCCGCGCCAGCGCCGATTGCAGGCCGCCCGTGATGGCCACCAGCGGTACACCCTGACGGCTCAGAACCGGCAGTATGGCGGTCAGCTCGGCGCTCTCGCCGCTGTTTGAGATGGCCAGCACCACATCCACGGTGGTCACCATGCCCAGGTCGCCATGGCTGGCTTCTCCGGGGTGAACAAACATGGCCGGGGTGCCGGTAGATGCCAGCGTGGCGGCGATCTTGCGGCCGATGTGGCCGCTCTTGCCCATGCCCATCACGACCACCCGGCCACGGCAGGCCAGCATGATCTGCACAGCGCGCGCAAACTCTGGCCCAACGCGGCTGGCGAGCCCCAGCACGGCTGCGGCTTCTATCTCAATGGTCTTGCGTGCAAGGGCTTGTGCCTGCTCTGCATTGAAATGGGAAACGTCAAAACTCATCACCACATTCTATAGAGGCGCTGATACCATCGAAAGTATGAGCGCCCTTGAACTGACCCTGCTATACCTGCTGGCCGCAGTGCTGGGTGTGGTGGCCTGCCGCTCACTTAAATTGCCGCCCATGCTGGGCTACCTGGCCGTCGGTGTGGTGATTGGGCCGCACGCACTGGCGCTGTCGCAAAACGCCGAAGCGGTGCGCCACCTGGGGGAGTTTGGCGTGGTGTTTTTGATGTTTGTGATCGGGCTGGAATTCAACCTGCCCAAGCTGCGCTCCATGCGTCGCCATGTGTTTGGCCTGGGGCTGCTACAGGTGGTGCTGACGATTGTGCTGGCAACCGTGGGCTCATTGCTTCTGGCCAGCATGGCACCCACACTGTGGAAGATGGAATGGCAAACCGCGCTGGCACTGTCGGGTGCCATGGCCATGAGCAGCACGGCCATCGTCGTCAAGCTGCTGTCTGAGCGGCTGGAGCTCGAGTCCGAGCACGGCAAGCGCGTGATGGGTGTGTTGCTGTTTCAGGACTTAGCCGTGGTGCCGCTGCTGGTGTTGATTCCGGCACTTGGCTCGCCTGCCGACCAACTTTTTACCGCGCTGGCCGTGGCAGGCCTGAAAGCTACGCTGCTGGTCGGCCTGCTGCTCACAGGCGGGCAGCGCGTCATGCGCTGGTGGCTCACCATCGTGGCACGCCGCAAGAGCGAAGAGTTGTTTGTGCTCAACCTGCTGCTGGTCACGCTGGCCTTGTCGTGGCTGACGGAGCTGGCTGGTTTAAGCCTTGCGCTGGGTGCCTTTATCGCCGGCATGCTGATCTCGGAAACCGAGTTCAAGCACCAGGTGGAGACCGACATCAGGCCATTTCACGATGTGCTGCTGGGCCTGTTTTTTATCAGCGTCGGCATGATGCTGGACTGGCACATTGTGCTTGAGCGCTGGCCGCTGGTGTTGCTGCTGGCAGCGCTGCCGGTGCTGTTTAAGCTGGCGCTGGTCACTGGCCTGGCGCGTGTACTGGGGGCGACGATGGGCGTGTCGCTGCGCACCGGCCTGTACCTGGCGCAGGCCGGCGAGTTTGGTTTTGTGCTGCTGTCGCTGGCCAACGAGAGCACGCTCCTGCCGCCCAAGCTGCTCAACCCGATTTTGGCCAGCATGGTGCTGTCGATGCTGGCAACGCCCTTCCTCATCATGTACAGCAACGTCATCGTGATGCGGCTGGTGTCCAGCGAATGGCTGCAACAGTCCTTGCAAATGACCTCGATTGCGCGCAAGTCCATCAACACCAGCAAGCACGTCATCATCTGCGGCTATGGCCGTTGCGGGCAAAACCTGGGCCGTGTGCTGGAGGCCGAAGGCATTTCCTATATCGCGCTTGACCTGGACCCAGACCGCGTGCGCCAGGCCGCGGCCGCAGGCGACTCGGTGGTGTTTGGCGATGCGGTGCGCCTGCAGTCCCTGATAGCAGCTGGCCTGGCACGCGCCAGCGCCGTGGTGGTGACCTACCTGGACACCGCCAGCGCCCTCAAGGTGCTGGCCAATGCGCGCGCCCATGCGCCCACCGTACCGGTGATCGTGCGCACGGTGGACGACCATGATCTTGAAAAACTACAGGCCGCCGGTGCGACCGAAGTGGTGCCCGAAGCGATTGAAGGCAGCCTGATGCTGGCCAGCCATGCACTGGCACTGGTAGGTGTTCCCATGCGGCGCGTGATTCGCGTGGTGCAGGAGCAGCGCGACGCGCGCTACAACCTGCTGCGCGGCTACTTTCGTGGTGCCGACGACGACACGGTCAACGAGCTGGATGAGGAGCGCCTGTCCACCGTCACATTGCCCCTTGGCATCAAGCCGCTTGGGCAGTTGCTGGGCACAGTACTGCTGGCGGCCAGCGGCGTGCGCGTGGTCAGCCTGCGGCGCAGCAACGGGCGGGTGGCCAGCATTGATGACGACACCGAGCTGGAAGGCGGCGACACGCTGGTGCTGTCAGGCAAGCCCGAAGCGCTGGCGATGGCAGAGAAAAAACTTTTGCTAAGCAAGTAGTGGCGCTGCTTCGTCATGCCGCCAGAGACCACTGACTAGAGCGATGAGACTTTCTGATTGCTATTGAATCAATAGCTGGTCACGCCCGTTTTTATTGGGCTACAGCCCTTTTTAAGTGCTATTTTTGGCTATTTTCAGCGCTTTTTTGCTGTTTTTGACTAAACCAGCTTGAATCACAAGTCCAGACCCAATACTGTTCGGTTAAACCTAAAACCGTTCGGGCTTAACCGAACAGCATTGAGTCCAGACCCTAATTCAAGTCGCCGTACTGGGTGGTGCTGAGTGCCGGCAGTGCGGTGGACTCGAACATTTCGGTATCTTCAAAACCCGTCAGCAAGGTATATGAGTGCGGGCCGTTGCGGGTTTTACCCGTGGCACCCGTGGTCGTCGGGTTGCTGGCGGCGGCAGACGCAAGTGCCAGCTTGAAGGCGGCAACCTCGTCGTCCTGAATCGGTTCGTAGCGCCGGGCAGCGAGGGGTTTGGGCGTGCTGGTGGGAGCCGCCGCCATACTTGTTGGCGCAACCCGGCCTGCGTCGCTGCCAGACGGGCTGGGGTTTGCAACGGGTGCCACACCCCTGGTGTCCGATCGCCAGTACACCGAGATCACCTCAATTTCAAAACGCGCCTTGGCGGTCAGACTGACCATGGTTTCAATGTCGGCGAGTTTTCCCGGCTGCTTGGCTAGCGCGGCCTGCACATCCATCATCACCAAAAACTGGTTGCCCGCCTGATCCAGCGACAACACCTTGAACTTATAGCTCGATGCCAGCACGCCGCAGCGCGTCATGGCTTCACGAACTGCGGTGTACAACTGTTCGCGGCGGGCGTGCCGCCCGGCCTTGCGGATGGCGCTGCGGTTAACAACCGACTCAGAACCGGGGTGCGATGCAGGCTGAGACACCAGCCTGTCTTGCGCCGCCAATGTGCGCGCCGGGCTGTCGAGTTTTTTCCTGCCCAGTCGAGAGGCCGCTGGTTGAGCCGATTTTTTCGAGAACCAATTGAGTATTGACATTTTTTAACTTTCCTCTGAATCAGCGCCCAACCGTCCTGCTTATTCCATTTCCAAATCATTCGTGTTTAGGCGTCGAGCCGCAGGCAGTGCTGTAGCACGGCAAGGCGAGACAACAACGACAGGGATGATTTAGAAATGGAATTACCGCCTGGCGCACACAGCAAACCGCTAGTGCGTGAAGGCCGCAGTGTATGCCAACAAGTCACGAAAAAAAATCGACTTGTAAGTTTTTAGCAAGCCGATAGAGGTGCTGGCTGCGAAATGTTACTTGCCGATGCAAAAGCGCGAAAATATCTCGCCCAGCAAATCATCGGATGTGAACTGGCCGGTGATCTCGCTCAAATGCAGTTGCGCCTGACGCAGGTCTTCGGCCAGCAGATCCAGCGCGGGCTGTGCAGCGCCAAGCTGGGCGCTGGCCCGTGCCAGTTGCCGGTCGACACGTTGCAAAGCCTGCACATGCCGCTCCCTGGCCATGTAAACACCTTCGGGGGCTGATTGCCAGCCCACCACTTGCAGCAGCCGCTGCCGCAGGTCTTGCAGCCCGGCACCGGTTTTGGCAGACATCGCAATGCCCTCCGCCGTCTTCGCCAGTGCTTGCGCATCCGCCAAGTCGGACTTGTTCCAGACATGGATCACGGGTGTTTTTGGGGGCAGTTTTTGCGCCAGAAGGCCCGAAATACGTGCGTCACCAGCTATGTAATTGATAGCGATCTGGCGCGACAGGTCGTGCAGAAACAAAACCGCGTCAGCACTTTGTATTTCAGCCCAAGCGCGTTCGATACCGATTTTTTCAACTTCACCAATGTCTTGCAACCCATCACTCGCATCACCTGCATCACGCAAACCGGCGGT
>JBKJOH010000368.1:0-7963 GCA_046593295.1 Polaromonas sp.
CAAGTCTTGATCGCTGCATGTCACCTTCGCCGCCACTCGACCCATCATCACCCCAACTTGTTATTTACAAACTGTAATGATAATTAGTTATGTTCATTAATGCAATTAAACACTAGCTCAGGATCACGCTGCTCAGGCGGCGGCGATAGGTGGCAAGCGTCGGGTCATCCGGTGGAATATGCCCATCGGCGACTTTGGGTTTGGGTGTTTCCATGATGTCCAGCACGGCAATATAGGTTTTACGGGCGAGGTCATCGGCCCAGGCCTTGTCGCGCATCAGAATCTCCAGCAGTTCATCGAGGGCATCGGTCCAGCGCTGCGCGGCCAAAAACAGGCGGGCCTTGTCGAAACGGGCCTCAAAGTCACGCTTGTTGGCCGTAATTTTTGCATCAAACCGGGCTTGCGCTTCAGCGTCATGGGCACTGACAGCTACAAAATCAATAGCATCCATCCAGCGCTTGAGCGAATCAAACCTGCGCACTGTAGCCGTTTGCGCGATGACCGGGGCAAACGCGACCTTGGCATCGTCGTCCATGCCGTTCAGCAGCAATTGCTTGACCAGCTCAAAACGTGCGCTCTCGCTGCTGGGGTCGTTGGCGACATCAGCTTTCAGCTTTTCAAGCACGCCTTCTGGCGAGGTGTCCGCTTGCGCAACCGGTTCTTCCTCCTTCTCCGGTGGCTCGTCGGCAGGCGGCAGGTGCATGTCCAGAAACTCCTTGACCTTGCCTTCAGACAGCGCACCGGTAAAGCCATCAACTGGCTGGCCGTTCATCATCAGTATGCAGGTCGGAATGCTGCGCACGCCGAAAGCGGTACCCAGCTGCTGCTCCTGGTCAGAGTCGATCTTGACCAGCTTGAAGCGCCCGCCATAGGCAACTTCCACCTTCTCAAGAATCGGCCCGAGTGACTTGCAGGGCGCGCACCACGGTGCCCAGAAGTCAATCAGTACAGGGATGGTTTTGGAAGCCGCAATGACTTCCTCTTCAAAATTGGCAATGGTGACGTCGATCATGATTTTTGAGAAATAGGGTAGCAAAGAAATTTTCAACCGAGGGGAGGGTAGCACGCCTTCTCAAGCCTCAAGCCCGGGCGCGGCACAGACCCCGTAAAATCAGAGGTTCAGTCTTTGCCTGCAACCCCCAAAGCTCAATCATGCCCATAAAAAGCCTTCAGAATACGACCGACCGCAAAGTGCTGGTGGGTGTTGTCATGGGATCAAGCAGCGACTGGGAGACCATGCAGCACGCGGTTGACATCCTCACGCAATTCGGCGTGGCGCATGAGGCCAAAGTGGTGTCTGCGCACCGTATGCCCGACGAGCTTTTTGCCTACGCAGAACAAGCCCAGGCGCGCGGCTTGCAGGCCATCATTGCCGGGGCTGGTGGCGCGGCGCATTTGCCCGGCATGATGGCCGCCAAAACCACGCTGCCCGTGTTGGGCGTGCCGGTAGCCAGCAAGCATTTGCAGGGTGTTGACTCGCTCTACAGCATGGTGCAAATGCCCAAGGGTGTGCCTGTGGCTACGTTTGCGATTGGCCATCCAGGTGCCGCCAATGCCGCGCTGTTTGCAGTTGCCATGCTGGCGCTGCATGACAAGGCGCTGGCTAAAAAATTGCAGGTCTTTCGCGCCGAGCAAACCGCTGCTGCGCGGGCTATGACCTTGCCTCCAGCGCCCGCCGCATGAGCCGCGCGTTTACAGTCGTTTTACCCGGCGCAACATTGGGCGTGATGGGCGGTGGTCAGTTGGGCCGTATGTTTGTACATGCCGCGCAGCGCCTCGGCTACAACACCTGCGTGCTCGACCCTGACGCGCAAAGTCCAGCGGGCCTGGTCAGTCACGAGCATATTTATACCGACTATGACGACGCGCAAGGCCTGCGCAAACTGGCTGCGATAAGCGCCGCCATCACGACAGAGTTTGAAAACGTGCCCGCAGCCGCGCTGCAAACGCTCTCTGCAAGCCGCCCGGTTGCGCCCGGTGCTGCGGCGGTTGCTATCGCCCAAAACCGAATCGAAGAAAAATCGCACTTTGTGGCCAGTGGCGTGGCCTGCGCACCCTATGCCGTGATTGAGACCGAGCAGAATTTGCAGGTGGTGGCGTCTGATTTGCTGCCCGGTATTTTGAAAACCGCGCGCATGGGTTATGACGGCAAAGGCCAGGTGCGTGTGAAAAATGCGGCGGAGTTAGTGCAGGCTTGGGGCTTTTTAAAGCAAGTGCCCTGCGTGCTTGAAAAGATGCTGCCACTGAAGGCCGAGTTCTCTGTCATCGTCGCGCGCGGCTGGGATGGTGCGGTGGTCAGCTTTGCGCCGCAGCGCAATGTGCATGTCGATGGAATTCTGGCAGTGACTTACGCTTACGAGTCAAATATGCCTGTAGCCCAATCAATACGGGCGCGAGCAGCTACTGAATCTATAGCAAACCAGATTGACTATGTGGGTGTGTTATGTGTTGAGTTTTTTGTCGTGGATGACGGCACTGCTGACGGCGCGCTGGTCGTCAACGAAATGGCACCACGCCCGCACAACAGCGGCCACTACACCATGGACGCTTGCGATGTCTCGCAGTTTGACCTTCAGGTATATGCCATGGCGGGCTTGCCTTTGCCGCAGCCGCGCCAGCATTCACCCGCCATCATGCTCAACCTGCTGGGTGATATCTGGTTTGGATCTGACGCTCAGGCGCGCACGCCTGACTGGCTGGCTGTGCTGGCTTTGCCCGGCGTACACCTGCACCTTTACGGTAAAACCGAAGCACGCCGAGGCCGCAAGATGGGGCACTTGAACATCACAGGCGAGAGCTTGGCATCGGTACAAGCCACGGCCAGACGGGCGGCGGATATCTTGGGCCTTGCGGGGTTGGATTGAGCCATGGTGTTGGCCGGATCAGACCTTCAAGCCATCGCGCAGGCAGCCGCAACCATCCAGGCAGGCGGCTTGGTGGGCTTTCCAACCGAGACCGTTTACGGCCTGGGTGCTGATGCTTCAAGTGATGCGGCTGTTGCGGCCATCTTCACGGCAAAGGGCAGGCCTGCCGACCACCCGCTCATCGTTCATGTGGCTGATGCGCAGCAGGTCAATGATTACGCCAGCAGCGTGCCGCCCTACGCGGCCCGCCTGATAAAAGCCTTCTGGCCCGGCCCGCTAACCGTCATCCTGCCGCGCAAGTCAGGCGTGGCAAAGGCGGCAGCGGGTGGTCAGGATTCGATTGGCCTGCGTTGCCCCGCGCACCCAGTGGCGCTGGCTTTTTTGCAGGCCTGCCTGGAATTGGGCGTGAGCGGCGTGGCCGGCCCCAGTGCCAACCGCTTTGGCCGCGTCAGCCCCACCAGGGCTAGCCATGTAGTCGATGAAATGGGCAGCCAGCTGCTGGTACTCGACGGTGGGCCGTGTGAGCTGGGCATTGAGTCAAGCATTGTGGACTGCACACGCGCCCGGCCGGTGTTGCTGCGGCCCGGTGTGCTCACGCGCGCCCAACTGGAGGCGGCCTGTGGTGAAGCCGTGCTGGATAAAGATGATACCGCCGCCATGGATGGCGCATTACTTGAAGGCCTGGTGCCCAGAGCCTCCGGCACGCTTGAAGCACACTACGCACCTAACGCCAAGGTGCGCCTGATGGAGGCAGGCGCGATCCAGACCGCGCTCGATTTGCTAGGCCCTGATGCGGCCAACATCGCTGTTTATGCCAGATCCATCATGCGTATCAAGTCCGACAAAGTACTGTTCCGGCGTATGCCCGACGATGCGCTGGCGACTGCACAGCAGCTGTTTGCGGTGCTGCGCGACTTTGACGCGAAAGGCGTAAAACTGATCTGGATTGAGCCGCCACCAGCAGGCGACGAATCGGGAGAGTGGGACGGCGTGCGGGATAGGCTGAGCCGGGCTGCGGCTGGCTAGCTCTTGTGCGGGTCGTCCCCAAGAGGCGCGAGGTCTGACCTGTACGAACAGGCCCTGGTGGTGCAGGGGCCGGCCCGGCTCGGCAGCACGCGCCTGATTGATAACCTGGAAGTTTCAGGCTTTTACACCTAATTATGTATTACACTTAATTATGTGTTAACTCAAAGGGCGACATCATGGCAAACGTCAACTTCACCGGCGCAGTAGATCGCGACTTGCTCAAGCGCGCCAAAGTCATCGCGGCCAAGTCGGACACCTCGATCAACGCCTTATTCAATGCCGAACTGCGCTATCTGGTTGAAACCTTTGAGGCGTCGGAGACGGCCAACAACCAGAACTTCCGCACACTGCTCGATTTCTCTCTGGGACGTCTTGACGACCTGAAGGCCATGGCAGCACTCGGTATCGACAGCGAGGAGGATCTATTTTTGCTGATGGCCCAGGCGCACTTGCCGATGCCGCGCCTGCCAGAGGCAAGCACCCAACGCATGACAGACGAACTCAATGCGCTGACGGCTAGCGCGTGACAACATCTGCAACACCGCCCGTTGTCCTGATTCCCGATGCCGGTCCACTGATCACCCTGGCCTACGCCGATGCCTTGGACCTGTTGCTCAGGCCGCAATGGCCGGTGCGAATCGTTGACATGGTGTTGCATGAGGTCACCCGCAACGCCACACCGACCAGTGAAAAAATTGCGCAATGGGTCACCCTGCAGGCGGTGGAGATCGTCAGCACCCGAACCTACGCTTACTACCAGACGGCTCAGCTTGAGGCGAGTGGGCAACCCAGAAAATCCAATCTCGGAGAGCTGGCGATTCAGGAAACCATGCACGACTTGGCGCTGACGCAGCTAGATACCACCGGTGTCTTTTTGTTCGAGGATCACAAAATTGCGCGCGCCAGCTTTCTGTTGCCGGACAACTGCCGCAAGATCAGCACACGGGCCTGGCTGCTATTTTTGGAGGGCAAGGGCTGGATTGCTTCCGCGTCCCAAGTCGAGCGGGCAGCCATTGCCAATGGTCGCAACTTCTCGCGCTTGCGGTTTCCGCCTTGAGATCAGTGATGCTGAATCATTCGAACCTGGCCTATTTGATTTATTTCAATCAAACAACCTGTAGCCACCGCACTACTTGCGCAAGCAGCTATTAAAACGGTGGGGGTGAATCAGGTGATGTCAGTGAAATAATTCGAGCCTGACCACTTTGATCTGGTCAGCAAGATCATCAAGGGCGATCGGTGAAAGGTGTGATGTCAAGACCCCTTTCATTTTTTCTTGGGGCAGCGGCCTATTTGCGCCCGACGACGAGCAGGAACACGCCCAGCACGATGGCGCCAGCGCTGAAGATCAGCGGCACGTCGATGCGCTCCTTCTCCTGAACCTTGAGCTCAAGTGGACCTACCTTCAGGCCTGTGGTTTCCTTCGTGTAGCTGAAGCCACCGTAGACCAGGCCTAGGCCACCGGCGGCGATCAGGATGATGCCTATTAGTTTTGCGGGATTCATATGGGTTTATCTCCAGGAGAGTGTGATGGTGTGAATTCAGATTGACCCCCATAGGTTAATTGAAATTATTTTTGTCGTATTTGCGCTGACGCAAAGAACATCGTGATTGGAAGGAACACAATTGACCCGCGGACACCTGAACAGGCAGGACAAATCCGGACTACCGTCGCAAGCGTGCCCAGTTTAAACCCGTGACTTTTTAAGGAGAAACGATGATGAAAACCGTGAATAAAGTTGGATCAGCACTGGGCCTGGCGGCCCTGCTCGCACTCGGCGGCTGCGGCACCATGGCCCCGGTCGGTTCTGGCACGGCCTACCCCTCATCCGGCAGCGCGGGCGCGGCGTACGCCGGCAATGGCGTGGTGCAGTCAATCGAGCTGGTCAGGCAGGCAAACACTGGCATTGGTGGCAGTGGCGTGGGTGCTGGCGCCATCGTGGGTGCGGTGGTGGGCGGGCTGCTCGGCAACCAAGTGGGCGGGGGCACGGGCAAGACTGCGGCCACGGTGGTCGGTGTGGCCGGCGGTGCCTATGCCGGGCACGAGCTGGAAAAGCGCAACCAGCCGCAGGCCGATGCCTACAAGCTCAGCATCCGCATGAACGATGGCGCCTTCCAGAGCGTCACACAAACCACCATTGCCGATATCCGGGTGGGTGACCGCGTGCGCATCGAAAACGGCGTGGCACGCCGCTATTGATCACCTCACCGGTCGAGCGCGTGCGGCTTGTAGCGCGGCGGTCGCGGTTGATGGGCTTGCGCCGTGCGGGACCCGAATGAGTATCAAATTGTTTCGGGTGTGTACTCGGCGCTACGGCGCTGCGTTAGTCAGACTGACCAAAGGAGATCATTATGAAAACCCGTTACCTTACCGCGCTCGTTGTGGCGGCTGGCCTGAGCTGCAGCTTTGCCTTGGCCAGCGATGTCGGTGTGTCCATCAGTATCGGACAGCCCGGTTTCTATGGCCGCATTGACATTGGCAATGCGCCGCAGCCGGTTCTGATTTACCCGCAACCGGTCTGGATCAATCGCGTGGCGGTGGCTCCTGCCCCGATCTATCTGCGTGTACCGCCGGGGCATGAAAAGAAATGGGGCAAGCATTGCAAAAAATATGGTGCTTGCGGGCGACCGGTCTATTTTGTGCGCGACGAATGGTATCGCGATGTTTACGCGCCGTACTACAGCGAGCATGGCGACCAACGTGGCAAGGGTAAAGACAAGGGTAAAGACAAGGGCAAGGGCAAGGGCAAGCACGGTGAAAAAAACGACTGACACCAGCGCCGTGACGGCGGCGGCCTGTTGTTGGATTGACAGCACGGATGACTGAGTTGGCTTCCAGTGGCAAGCGTTGGGCCCGGCGGAAGAATTAGAGAAGAATTAGGGTCAGACTCCAATTAGATCGCGGCTTACAACCCAAATCGCAGTTGATGGGACGGGCGTTATGTTGAGCTGCTGGCGCACTTCTTTTAGTGTTGTTTGTATGTTTCATAAATAAAGTGCACAATTTGTGGAAACTTTAAGCAGACAAACACCATGAACACTCACACCATAGACACCTCAATGGCCAAGCGCATGGTCGAGGCTTCCGCGATCCGTGGAGCCTCCATCATTGGACAGCCTGGCGGCTGGTCTGTGATCCTGAAGGTGGGCCTCCAAGAACGTCCCCTAGGAGCGCAGCGCAACGACAAGCCGCGCACCTGGCGCAGCCTGGACCGCGCCGTGGCGTATCTCAAGAACGAGCTGCAGATCGCCCGTTTTGATCTCCTGGATGCCACCAATTTTTCTGCTGCCGAACACCTGGCTGGAAAATCCCGCGCTGATGCTTCTGAGCGTCTGCGAAGCGCTCATGAAGCCGCTGGTCACGACAAATGGTTCCGTGTGCAAGTCGACCTGGCGATCCAGGAGGCCGATGCGCCCGACGCTCAGTGGGTATCGGCGGCGGATGCCAAGTCTTCCTGGAAGAAAAAACGTGCTGAACTGGTCAAGCGTGCAGGGAGTGCCGCTTGATCTTGGTCTGGCTTAAAAGGGCCACCAATGATCGCGACGCACAACTTGATTACATCGCCCAGGACAACCCCCTAGCGGCGGTCAGCCAAGGTGACCGGATTGAAGAGCAGGTGGACATGTTGGTCGACCATCCCAAGATGGGTCGACCAGGACGCAAGAAGGACACTCGTGAGATGGTTATCAGCCGCACGCCGTTCATCATGGGCTACCGGATCAAGGGCCAGCGCATCGAGCTGCTGCGTTTGTTGCATGGTTCTCAGCAGTGGCCATGATTTCAGCAGCGGAAAAAATTAAAAGAATTAGAAAGAATTAGTAAAAGAATTAGGGTCAGACTCCAATTAGCTCCATCAAACCCCTGGGCGAAGGGGGCAGCAGCCATGCAGAGAACCTGGCCATCAGTCACGCGCTTTGCAACAACCAGCGACACGCAAAGTCGTCGACCCCGGGCACCTAGTGTTTAATTGCATTAATGAACATAACTAATTATCATTACAGTTTGTAAATAACAAGTTGGGGTGATGATGGGTCGAGTGGCGGCGAAGGTGACATGCAGCGATCAAGACTTG
>JBKJOH010000002.1:0-9690 GCA_046593295.1 Polaromonas sp.
CAAGTCTTGATCGCTGCATGTCACCTTCGCCGCCACTCGACCCATCATCACCCCAACTTGTTATTTACAAACTGTAATGATAATTAGTTATGTTCATTAATGCAATTAAACACTAGCCGTGGCGGATTCAATCGACCTTCGCGCCAGAAGCCTTCACAACCTTCTCATACTTCGCCAGTTCACTCTTCATAAACGCGCCAAACTGCTCGGGCGATGAGGCTACAGGTTCTGCCATTAGCGTTGCAAAGCGCGTCTTCGCTTCAGGCGAATTCAGTGCCTCTACAAAAGCCCTGTTCAGCTTTGCCACCGCCGCCGGGACGGTTTTCAATGATGACAGGCCCGAGTGAATCTTTCACCCGCTCGGCCATCAAACGCGCTGTTACGTCAATGGGGCCACCTGCTGCATACGGCACGATGATGCGCATGACTTTGGGTTGTGAGAAAGCGGGCAAAGCAGTCAGTGCCAATGCGGCTGCGAGTAATAGTGCCAAGCGTCGTTTGGTGAGCTGGGTTGTTGATGGATTTTTCATGATTGGGCTTCAGGTATGCGCCTGTGCCTTGTCTTTTTCGGTCACAAAAGAGTCGGCGTAAAACTCATCTTCGGGCAGGCCTGCTGTGGCGTACGCCGCTTTGGCAGAGTCCACCACAATCGGCGCGCCGCAGGCATAAACCTGATGGCCTGAGAGGTCTGCAAGGTCTTGCAGCACGGCGTTATGTACAAAGCCTGTGCGGCCTGTCCATGCGTCTTCTGGCAAGGCATCCGATATCACGGGCACGTAGCTGAGGTTGGGCATCTCGGCGACCTTGGTTTTAACCCAGTCGTTCATGTACAGATCAGCCGGACGGCGACCACCCCAGTACAGCACCGCTGGCCGTGTGATGCCCTTGAACTGTAGGTGCTCGATGATGGCCTTGATGGGCGCAAAGCCTGTGCCAGATGCCAGCAGCACCATGGGTTTTTCGCTGTCTTCGCGCAGGTAAAAACTGCCAAACGGCCCTTCAATGCGCAAGATTTCTTTTTCTTTCATGGCACCAAAAACATGGTCGGTGAACTTGCCGCCTGGCATGTGGCGAATATGCAGCTCAACGCCCGGGTTCTCAAGCTGCGTGTGTGGGGCATTGCCCATTGAATAGGCGCGCTTGTCACCATCACGCAGCAAGAATTCAACGTACTGACCCGCGTGGTACTTGAACACATCGGCAGCCGGTAGCTGCAGGCGCACCACCATCACATCATGCGATGCTTTGGCAAGGCTGGCAACACGGGTTGGCATCTTCTTGACGGGGAAAGCGCTTTCGTCGGTGACCTGGCGTGACTCGATCACGATGTCTGAATGCGCCGTGGCGCAGCAGGTCAGGATGAACCCGGCCTCGGCTTCTTCACGCGACAAGGCCTTGAGCTGGTGCGGCCCTTGCGTGATGCTGCCTTCGAGTTTTTTGCACTTGCATGAACCGCAGGCTCCGTCCTTGCAGCCGTAGGGCAGGCCGATACCTTGGCGAATGGCGGCGGCCAGAAGGGCTTCATCGGTTTCGGCTGCAAAAGTTCGCCCGCTGGGCTGTACGGTGATGTTAAAACTCATATTCGTTATCCTTAGCTACCAGCTATTGTTGGCTGTGTTTGTTTTTTGACTCAATCGCCAATTTTGCCCTCAAATCTAAATCCCCTTGGCGCGCTGCCCGCGCGGTTTCGCAGGCAGCGTGTGCTGATCGTCGGCTGCGGCGATGTCGGCCTTCGCGTGGCGCGGCAACTGCCGCCCACGCTGGGGGTAATGGCGCTCACCTCGTCGCCCGCTAGATGGCCTGAGTTGCGTGCGCAAGGCATCACCCCGCTGCACGGCAATCTTGATGATGCAAGCACCTTGCGGCGGCTTGCCGGGCTTGCGACCCGCATTGTGCATCTGGCCCCGCCACCTAACGACAAACCCAATATCCGTGATGCCCGTGACGACCCACGCACGCGCGCCTTGCTGCAATCCCTGCGCCTGCGCAGCCTGCCGCAAGCGCTGGTGTATGGCTCGACCAGCGGGGTTTATGGCGATTGCAAGGGCGCAGAAATTGATGAAATAAGAGCCGTCAACCCGCACACGACACGCGCGTGGCGGCGGGTGGATGCGGAAGGTGTACTGCGCCTGTTTGGGCGGGCGGCGGGCGTGCGTGCCCATATCCTGCGCATTCCTGGCATCTACGCGCCTGACCGCGAAGGTGGCACGCCGCGCGGGCGGCTGCTCAAAGGCACGCCTGTTTTAAACCCCAGCGACGACGTGTACACCAACCACATCCATGCCGATGACCTGGCGCGCATCTGTATTGCTGCCCTGTGGCGTGGCAAGCCGCAGCGTGTGACGAATGCCTGTGACGACACCCGTTTGAAGATGGGTGACTACTTCGACCTGGCCGCTGACCTGTACGGCCTCCCGCGCCCGTCGCGCATGGCACGCGATGCCGCGCAGGGCGAGCTGCCACTGGTGCTACTGAGTTTTATGAGTGAGTCGCGCCAGCTGGACAACAGCCGCTTGAAAAAAGAGTTGCGCGTGGCGCTGCGCTACCCAACCGTGGCGCAAGGTTTGGTCGAGTGACGGTTTCTGGTTGCTATTAATTCAGTAGCTGCTAACGCCCATATTGATTGGGCTACAGCCGCTTTTAGGCATCAAAATGGGCGTGGTTCAAAAAGTACCGTTTTGGGTAACACAGGCGCAGCAATCCCGGCCCAAAAATGTGCCAATTCTGACTTCGAATTGGTTGTCTGCGGCTGACTCCCTGCTGATCGGCCAGCTGTGTAACAGGCTGTGTTTTGGCCAACACAAAGAGGGCAAGGGTTTTGCGCTCGTTGGCTGACATGTTGGCGGCAACACACAGGGGGCTATTCATCGCTCATTCGTTTCAGGGAAAAGGATCGAGTGTCTGCTACTCTGTCGGTGCTTCGGATTTGGGGTAGGCTGCCGGTTGGCAGGGTGGACATCACCAAAAAGCGTGTTACCCGGGTTTGAACCACGCTCAAAAATCTACCTATCCATGAAACCCTGAGCATTGCAAGTCACCAACACCCAAAACCAAATATTGGAAATTTACAGAAAAGAAGTTGCTTTATCCTCTGTTTGCGCTAGTCTCACCGTCATGTTCAATGCCGGAATGACGCGTTGGGTCGTTCGTGCGTGCCTCGTGCCTTGGGTCGGTTGGACGCTGCTGGTCTGCCTGCTGGCGGCCTTGGGCGCGTCGTTCGCGGCGCCTGACTTCGACAAGATGCAGGCGCTGGCGCTTCAGCGCTACGGCCCCAAGGGGGCCGAAACGGTCACGGCCTGGCGCCGGATGATTGAGGAATCGCGCGATCTGCCGGATGCGGATAAGCTGAACAAGGTGAATGCCTTTTTTAACCGGCGCATGCTCTTTGAGGACGATATCGTGGTCTGGCAGCAACAGGACTACTGGGCCACGCCACTTGAATTCATGGGCCGCGGTGCCGGCGATTGCGAAGACTTCGCGATTGCCAAGTACCTCACGCTCCAGACGCTTGGCATCGGCAACGATCACCTGCGCCTGATTTACGTGCGCGCCAAAATCGGCTCGACCGCAACCGTCGCCCACATGGTCTTGGGTTTCTATCCCCAAGCCACCGAGGAACCGCTGATCCTGGACAACCTCATCAACAGCGTGCGGCCCGCCTCGATGCGCGGTGACCTGACACCCGTCTTCAGTTTCAACGCTGCAGGCCTGTGGGTCGGTGGTGCCACCACTTCCTCGGCCGATCCGACCACCCGCCTGTCCCGCTGGCGCGATGTGCTTGAACGCATGCGTCAGGATGGCCTGTCCCCTTGATTCACTAGCGAGTTACACCATGTCCCTCATCAAACAGCTCTGGCTTGCCATCATCGTTCTCATGACCATCGCCTTCGGCGGCAGCATGCTGGTCAGCGTCCTGTCCGCCCGCCATTATCTGGAGCAACAGCTGCAGGTGAAGAACATCGACAACGCCACGGCGCTGGCGCTGGCGCTGTCCCAACTGCCCAAAGATGCGGTCATGATCGAATTGCAAGTGTCAGCCCAGTTTGACGCGGGGCATTACCGTTTCATACGCATCGTCTCGCCGACCGGCCAGACCCTGGTGGAGCGTGCCTTTACCGGCCAACTGCAAGGCGCTCCAGCCTGGTTTGTCAGGATGATTTCGATACAGGCATCGCCCGGCCAAGCGCAGATACAGGACGGGTGGAAACAGTATGGAACCGTGATACTGGCGAGCCACGAGCAGTATGCCTATACCAGCCTCTGGAAGGGCACGTTGGAGTTGCTGCTGTGGTTTGTGCTCGGCGCAGTCGTCACGGGCCTTGTGGGCACGCTGGCCATCCGCATCATCACCCGGCCCCTGGGTGACGTGGTCCGACAGGCCGAGGCCATTTCCGAGCGCCGCTTCCTGCGCATCAATGAGCCCGGCACGCCCGAACTGCGCAGCGTGGTTCGCGCCATGAACAGCATGGTGGATCGCCTGAAAGCCCTGTTCAGCGAGGAGGCCACGCGCCTTGAGGTGCTTCGTCAGAAAGTCAACTTCGATACCCTGACCGGTCTGGCCGCGCGCGAGCATTTCCTGTCGCAATTGCGCGAACGGTTGATCGGTGAGGCTTTCAGCGCCGAAGGCACGCTGCTCGTGCTTCGCCTGAATGACCTGAACGCATTGAACAGCCAACTGGGCCACCAGCGCACCGATGCCCTGCTCCAGCAGCTTGGCGCCGTCCTCGATCAGAGCGCGCAAGAGCACGCGGGTCATCTGGCGGGCCGCCTGCGCGGCGGAGAATTTGCCGTGGGCTGCCCCACCATCACTTCGCCAGTACAGGCCGCGACCGAGTTGCACCAGCGGTTGAGCCGGGACTGGCTGCCGAACTGGGCTGCGGAAGTGCCCGATCTGTTTCATCTTGCGGCCGTGCCTTACCAACGCGAACAGGCTGTGGGCGAGTTGCTGAGCCGCGCCGACGAAGCACTGGCCCGTGCCACCATCCAGCAACCGAACAGCTGGTATGCCAGCGATGCCGACAGTGGCCGCGCCGCGCGGTCTGCCGAGCAGTGGCGCCACCTGCTGACCGAAGCCGTCGCAGACGACAAGCTGCAACTGGCCTTCTATCCTGTGATTGGCAGCAACACCCGGGCAGCCCTCCACCGGGAAGGTGTCATCCGCCTGCAAATCGACGACGCAGGCACCTTGCTACCAGCCGGCGACTTCATGCCCATGGCCGAGCAGCTCCACCTGAGCGCGCCGATCGACCTCCAGGTCGTCAAACTCGCCATCGGACATTTACGCGCCACGCCCGGCCACATTGCAGTCAACCTGGCGGCTGAAAGCATTGCCGACTTCAACTTCCGCCGCGAATTGCAGCAACTGCTGCAAGCCAACCCCGACCTGTGCAAACGGCTGCTGCTTGAGGTGACTGAATACGGCGTCTTCAAGCAGTTCAACGCCTTCCGCGACCTGCTGAACACCTGCAAGCCGCTGGGCTGCAGAGTCGGCATCGAATACTTTGGCCATCAGTTTGCCGTCAGCGACAGTCTTTCAGACCTGGGCCTGGATTACCTCAAGGTCGATCCGAGCTATCTCCACGACATTGCCCACAAGCCCGGCAACCAGGAATTCCTCAAGGGCCTGTGCAACATGGCGCGCAACTTCGGCATCATTGTCATCGCCTTGGGCGTCGAGTCCGACGATGACCTGCCGCTGCTGGTGTCTCTGGGGTTTGACGGGGTGACAGGTCCGGGAGTAAAGTGAGCCAAGGGGTTGGCTGAATCTGCTCAGCCGCCCCAGCACCAGGGGAACCGGAAACACCATGAGCCGCATCAAGTCCTTGTCTGTTCGATGTGCCGCAGGGCTGGTTTTTGCCGCATCCGCCCAGGCAGGAGCGGCCTTGGGACAGACTGCCTCGCATCTGGAAACATCGGCTGCCGTGCTGGAGCATGAGCCGCCTGCCGTGCGACGGCTCATGCAACAGGCAAAGGAGATGGAATCGGCTGCCGACACGAATGACAACGCATGGAAGGCTGCCGTGCGCTATTGCGAAGCATCCCGCCTGGGCAGCATCGAGGGCCAATACCAGCTGGGCATGCTTTACGCCTTCGGCAAAGGTGTTCCCGAAAGCCGCCCCCTAGCGGCGGCCCTGTTCTCTCAAGCCGCATCGCAAGGCCACGCCGAGGCAGGCAAAATGCTCGACAGCATTCAGATGACCTCGGCGGAACTGCCCGCCTGCGTGATCGCAGCGGAACTGCCTGAAAAAGCACCGCAACCATCGTTCGCGGGCCTGCAATTCGATATCGCGTCAGGCAGCACCCCGTCGATTGACCGTTTTCTTCTGTCCCTGCCCGCCAACAAGCGCTGGATCATTCCCCTAGCCACCACGCTGAGCGCATGGTATTCGCTCGACCCCAAACTAGTTCTCTCCGTCATTGCTGTGGAATCCAACTTCGAGCAAGGTGCTCAATCGCCCAAAGCGGCCATAGGGCTGATGCAACTGATTCCCGACACCGCTCAACGCTTCAATGTGCGCAACGCCTACAACGCCACCCAGAATCTGCGCGGCGGCATGGCCTACCTGCGCTGGCTGCTGTCGTACTACCGAGGCAACATCGTCTATGCACTGGCCGCCTACAACGCCGGCGAGGGCCGGGTGGACCGCTACCAGGGTGTGCCGCCGTTTCCGGAAACGCGGGCTTACGTGAAGCAGGTGATTGGCTTGTACGGCGGCGTGCGGCATGGGTTTGATGAAAGGCTAACGGCGGCTTCGCCGATGCTGGCGGGCAAAAACCGTTGAATAACGGGGTTTTTCGGGCTTAGTTCTCGAGTGGGAAAGATGTCGCTTGCCGCTACATTGGGAGGTATTTCAACATCCACTCAGGAGCGTCCCATGAAAATCGCAGCCAGCGTCATCCAGCCCATGCACGCGGATCGCCTGCGTTTGTTGCTGGCATTGCTCGACCAAGCTAGAGCGGTGCAAGACGTGGATGCGCCGAGCCTGCGACTACATCCGCTCAAGGGCGACATGGCCGGATTTTGGTCGCTGACCGTGCGGGCAAACTGGCGCGTCATTTTCCGCTTTGACGCGGGTGATGCCCACGTTGTTGATTACCTTGATTACCTTGACTACCACTGAAGAAGGAGACCACCATGCGTATGCACAACCCCCTGCACCCTGGCGCGATTCTGCGCCACCTGTGGCTTGACCCGCTAGGCCTGACCATTACCGCTACGGCGGCACAACTCAAGGTGTCGCGCAAAGCGGTGTCCGAGCTGGTCAACGGCCACACCGGCATCACGCCCGAGATGGCTATGCGACTGAAGCTGGCCTTTGGCAAGAGCGCCGAGAGCTGGCTGGGCCACCAAAGCGCGTTTGACCTGTGGCAAATGCACGACCGTGTGCAGGCGTTTGGAGTGCAACGTATTGATCATGCCGCCCATGCGTAAGCACTGGATGCCAACGCGCATGAACGCGGCGTTCAAATGCAGTGATTTAATTGGAGTCTGACCCTATTTCCTTGCGCGGTATCTCCTCATGCAAGGGCGAGTGTGTTGATGCATCAGCGGGCCGGCCATGCTCGAATGCCAATCCCCAAAAACCGTGGTGTCAAGACCTGACCCCGTGTTCCCCACACCAAACAGATTGGCCCCAGGACTGACTAACCTTGGGGCCAAAGTGCGACAGCAGATCGCTTATATGTCAGTTGTGAGGTGGCCCGTATCCACCAGCTTGCTCAAGATGGTGGCGTCGGCACTGCCAGCTGGCAGACTCAAAGCGGCAGAGAGCGCGTCTTTGTTGGCAAAGTTGTTGAGCACTATCGTTTGATCAGCAGTAAACGCACCTCCGTTACCCGCCACACCGTCGTGATCGACCAACAAAGCCAGATTGCCGGTGGCACTATCTACGCCAAACTGTAGGTACTGGGTTAGGTTGAAAGTGCCGCCGGTGGTACTGTGCTCGCCCACCAGCAAATCACGCAGATACAGTGCCTCACCCGCTTGCGCTACATCGAAGATCATGACGACATCGCGTGCCGGCGCTCCCGCAGTGCCTTGATCGCCCAGATTCCACTTGAACACATCGGCACCCAGACCACCGGTCATGGTGTCATTGCCTTGGCCACCGGACAAGATGTCATTGCCGCCCATGCCCAGCAGCGTGTCGTTGCCGGTGCCGCCGCCCAAGGCGTCGTTGACACCATCGGTGCCGGTCAAGGTATGGCTGTTTTGTGCTGTAAGAATCACGGAGCCGGAGATGGTGTCGCCATCGCCATCGATGGCGGTATAGCCAAAGGTGAAATCGGCAGTCTTGGTGTCGTCCACCACGAAGGTGGTGACGCCCGTCATGCGCACCGTCGTGACAGCGTCAGGCGCGAAGTCCACATAGTCGATGAACGCGCCGCTGGGTGAGGTAATGGTCAGCACCCCATTGACCGTGGTGACCGTGGTCGCCGCGCCGCTGAACGATGTGCCATCCGTGAAATGCGCGGTGTAGGCCACACTCTCGCCCGCATCCAGCCCATTGAATGTGACCTGTGCCAGGTAGGCCAGGTTGGGCACAGTGCCCCCCACAGTACTTGCAGCTTCGTTGTCGAAGTTGAAGTGCATGGTCTCACCCGCCTGGAACAGGTTATTGCCCACGCCCATGCCCTGGGTACTGGGGTTGATGTTGCCGCTGCCGGTGATTTGCACCGCCCAGTCCTTGGCGTTCTCGGTTGAGCCAAAGGTACCATCCGCGTAGATGAAGTACGCAGGCTGCGGGCCGCCGGCACCCACTGTGCCTTGCAGGTTGGAGATCACTTTGGACAGATCGAGTATTTCGTTTTGCGTGAAGGTGTAGCTGCCGTCGGCATGAGCCTGCATAGTGAAGGCTACGGTACTCGTCACCGTGTCGGTGGCGATGATGGTCGAGCCATCAGCACTGGTGGTGTAGGCCAATGCGTGGCCGCCATTGACCGTCAAACCCGCCGGCGCCGTGATGCTGGTGATGTTGACATCGGCATTGAGGCTGTCGGCGCCTATGGTCGCCAAGGTGCCGTCCAGCACGGTGTGTGTGCTGTTCTGGAAGTGACCCGGGGTCACTGTGGCTACCGGTACATCGTCCATGATGCGAATCTGCAAATCAGCCGCCGCAGAGGTTGTGCCACCCACACCCGTGACCGTGATCAGATTACCCGTGTCATCAAAGAAGGTGGGCGCAGTTGTGGTATTGGTGACTGGCCCATTCAGCGTGTAGGTGTAAGCAATGGTGCCTGTATGGTTGTTGTCAGCACTGGTGTAATTCGTGATCACCAGCGTGCCTTGACCGGTACCAATGCCCGCAGATGGCGTGCCAGCTTGAATGATCTGCAATTGCGCGAGCGTGAAGTCCTGCCCAAGCACGGTCACCTTGGCGATGCCGTCACTGGCAGAAACACTAAAGGTGCCGCTGACTGCTTCACGTGGGTCGCTGTTGAGTGTCGGATTCGATAGCTCATTGACACCCAGTGGCAGCGCCGTCTCGTACACCGTCGTGGTAAGACCGCCTGCCTGCTGTACCGCGATGTTGACTGACTCAACGCTGACGCCGTGGTCCGCTGTCGCCGTGGCTGTATTACCTGCCGCGTCAGTCGCTGTCACGCTGGCGTGTACGGTCGGGCTCGTCGTGAGGTCGGTCGTGGTCACAGCGATGCTGTAAACCAGATGACCCGGTGTGCCGCTGACCG
>JBKJOH010000051.1:0-13284 GCA_046593295.1 Polaromonas sp.
GCCGACGATTTAATCCGCAAATGCGTGGCCTGGGCCTGGCGCGTGAAGCTCAGTTTGTCGCTGGAGCGTGACCTGTTCACCAGGCTAAGGGAAGATGCTGAAAAAGTCGCCATCAAGGTGTTTGCCGACAACCTGCGCGACCTGCTGCTGGCCGCACCCGCCGGCTCGCGCGTGGTGATGGGGCTGGACCCCGGCATTCGCACCGGCGTAAAAGTCGCGGTGGTGGACAGCACTGGCAAGCTGGTCGAGACGGCAACCGTTTTTCCACATGAGCCGCGCAAGGACTGGGAGGGATCGCTGCATACCCTAGGCAAACTGTGTGAAAAGCATGGCGTTAATCTGATTGCGATTGGCAACGGCACAGCGAGCCGCGAGACCGACAAGCTGGCTGCTGATCTAATCAAGCAGCTAACTAAACACCGCTCCGTTCGGGCTGAGCTTGTCGAAGCCGACCCTTCGACGGGCTCAGGGCGAACGGGTAGGGCGGAAGTCGGTATTGAAAAGGTTGTCGTCAGCGAAGCCGGTGCGTCGGTCTACTCAGCCAGCGAATTTGCCAGCCAGGAGATGCCCGACGTGGACGTGAGCCTGCGCGGCGCGGCCAGCATTGCGCGCCGCCTGCAAGACCCATTGGCCGAGCTGGTGAAGATTGACCCCAAATCAATTGGCGTAGGCCAGTACCAGCACGACGTGAACCAGAGCGACTTGGCGCGCAGCCTGGACACCGTGGTGGAAGATTGCGTGAACAGCGTGGGCGTTGACCTCAACACCGCCAGTGTGCCTTTGCTCGCGAGGGTCTCCGGCCTCTCACAGACGGTGGCCAAGTCAGTGGTGCGCTGGCGCGATGCGAATGGCGCGTTCGCAAGCCGGGCTGACTTGCTCAAGGTCACCGGGTTGGGTGCCAAAACTTTTGAGCAGAGCGCAGGCTTTTTGCGTTTGCACGCCAGTACCAACCCACTCGATATGACAGGTGTTCACCCCGAAACCTATGCAGTCGTCGAGCAAATCATGCTGCACACGGGCAAGCCGGTGGCCGAGCTGATGGGCCGCGCCGACATGCTGAAGACGCTAAAACCCGAGCTGTTTGCGAACGACAGGTTTGGCGTGATCACCGTCAAAGACATCATTGCCGAGCTTGAAAAACCGGGCCGTGACCCGCGCCCCGACTTCAAGGTGGCGCGCTTTAACGATAGTGTGGAAGACATCAAAGATTTAAAAGAAGGCATGGAGCTTGAAGGCACCGTGAGCAACGTCGCCGCCTTCGGCGCCTTCATCGACATTGGTGTGCATCAGGATGGGCTGGTGCATGTCAGCCAGCTCAGTCACAAGTTCACCACCGATGCGCGCGAGGTCGTCAAGACGGGCGACATCGTCAAGGTGCGGGTGACCGAGGTGGATGTTGCCCGCAAGCGCATTGGCTTGAGTATGAAGCTGGGCGAGGCGCCTGCGCGCAGGGACGCACCAACGGAGAACCGCTTTGAAGCGGGCAGGCCGCTAGGCGCTAACCGTGGTGGCGGGTATGCAGGGCAGCGCAGCAACGCCCAGCAACCGGCGGCATCGACCGCCATGGAATCAGCCTTCAGCAAGCTCGCAGGGCTGAAAAAATAAGCTGATTTCGTATTCAGGGCCTGGACAACCCAAAAAAAGGTCACTTTTGGCAGATAAAAATAACCGCAAATAGAAACGCGCATGACCGATTCCCGATTTTGTAGCAGTTGCTGGCAATCGGCAACCGAAAGGAATTTAAACCATGACCAAGCGCAATATTTTTTCTGCACTGGTTGAAGGCTTTGACGCATTGAAGTCCGAGCGCGAGGGCAAACTGACCCTGCGTCAAGTCAAGGTGCAGGCCAAGAGTAGGTAAGTATTAACGGGGCTTGTCCAAAAGAGTAAGGCCACTAGAATCTACATCAATCGGCCGCAACGGCTCCCGACAAATTTTCAGAACAAGTTCCAGACCGGAGACACCCTTGAGCACCACCGTCGACTATTACTTCTCGCCCCAAAGCCCCTGGACTTACCTGGGCCATCAGCGTTTTGCGCAAATGGCTCAGCAGGCGGGGGCGGCCGTGCGGGTACTGCCGGTGGATTTCGGCAAGATTTTCCCGATCTCCGGCGGCCTGCCGCTGGGCCAGCGCGCGCCGCAGCGCCAAGCTTACCGGCTGGTGGAACTAAAACGCTTCAGCGAGCACCTACAGCTCCCGCTCAACCGCCACCCCCAATACTTTCCCGTGGTGGGCGACCCCGCCGCGCGGCTGATCACTGCGGTAGACCAGCAAGACGGCAGCGCAGCGGCCATGACTCTGGCCGGCGCGATTTTCAGGGCGGTCTGGGCGCAGGAGCGCAACATCGCCGATGACAAGGTGCTGGCTGCGCTCATGGGTGAATGCGATCTGGACGCAGCCCGCCTAGCGCAATCGCGCAGCCCGGCCGTGCAGGAGCGCTACGAGGCCAACACCGCGCAGGCCATAGCCACCGGGGTGTTTGGTGCGCCCAGCTACGTGATCGACGGTGAAATTTTCTGGGGCCAGGACCGGCTCGATTTTGTTGAGCGCAAACTCGGCGGGAAAAATTAGGGTCAAAAAATTAGGGTCACAAAAAATTAGGGTCAGACTCCAATTAAGCACATTCGCTACAAATAGCATAGCTGCTCACGTCCGTATTTATTGGGCTACAGCCTAATTTGATGCCTTAAAGTGGCAGCCGCCTACTCACCCCAGCTTTTTAACCAGCACCAGGCTCTTGCGGTCCCAGCTGTATTTGCGCTTGCGGGCTTCGGGCAACCAGTCGGGGTCCGTCTGTACAAAACCGCGCTTGATAAACCAGTGCTTGGTGCGCGTGGTCAGTACAAAAATGCTTTGCAGGCCGGCGGCTTTGGCGCGTTGCTCTATGCGTTTTAAGATTTTTTCGCCATCACCCTGGCCCTGGCTTTGGGGTGACACAGTCAGGGCCGCCATCTCGGCGGTTTTGGCTTCGGGGTAGGGGTAGAGTGCGGCGCAGGCAAAAATAATGCCGTCGTGTTCGACGATGGTGTAGTGGCCTGCATCACGTTCAATCTCGGTGCGGTCGCGCTTGACCAGCGTGCCGTCTTTTTCGAATGGTTCTATCAGTTGCAGTATGCCGCCCACGTCGTCGGCGCTGGCTTCACGCAGCTCTTCAAGCTTTTCATCAATCACCATGGTGCCTATGCCGTCATGTACGTAAATCTCCAGCAGCAGCGAGCCATCGACGGCAAATGGCAGGATGTGGCTGCGCTCGACACCGGCCTTGCAGGCCTTGACGCAATGTTGCAGGTAAAACGCGGTGTCGGTGGGTTGTTTTGGGTTGGGTAGCTGGGCCAGCAGCTTTTCGGCGACGGCCAGCGGTAACTCGGTGTCGACGGGATTGTCTTCGCTTTCAGGTTCGTCGGGGTTGGTGCGGATGCCTGGAATTTCGGTCAGAAAAATCAGCTTGTCAGCCTGTAGTTGAATCGCCACGCTGGTGGCGACTTCTTCCATCGTTAGGTTAAAGGCCTCGCCAGTTGGCGAATAGCCAAAGGGCGACAGCAGCACCATGGCATCAAAGTCCAGCGTGCGCATGATGCCTGCGGTATCGACCTTGCGCACCAGGCCTGAATGCTTGAAGTCAACACCATCGACGATGCCGACGGGCTTGGCGGTGATGAAGTTGCCTGAAATCACACGCACCGTGGAACCGGCCATCGGCGTGTTGGGCAGGCCCTGGCTGAAGGCGGCCTCAATCTCGTAGCGCAACTGGCCAGCCGCTTCCTGAGCGCAGTCAAGTGCGACTTCATCGGTGATGCGCATGCCGTGCGAGTACTTGGCCTCGTGGCCCTTGGCCCTGAGCTGCTCGTTGACTTGCGGCCTGAAGCCATGCACCAGCACGATCTTCACGCCCATGCTTTGTATCAGCGCTAGGTCTTGCGCAATGTGCTGTAGCTTGCCAGCGGCAATCGCCTCACCGGCAACGCCGATCACAAAAGTTTTGCCTCTATGCGTGTGGATGTACGGCGCAACAGACCGGAACCAGGGAACAAACGTGAAGTTGAAGACGGCAGACATGGACACGCTTTCGGTTTTTGGGTTCTTGTGGAGCGCTAAGGCGGGATAGGGCGCTATGAGGCGCTAGGAGACGAGATAGGGCCGATTCAAATAAGTGTAAAGCACTAGGGGCCGCCAGCGTCGTGTCTTTGGCGAGACACTGTAGAGGCAAATCGCCCATGACAAGAGCTTTTGATGCGTGGTGCAAAATTTACATCCGCTGGTGATAAAAAGGGACTTTACAGAAAATCTTGTACTGTACAATTAATTTAATAGACAGTACAAGTAGGCCTTGACGGCCAAGTCGATACTGTATAACATTATCCATGGACAGTACAACTAGACCGGGGAAACACTATGCTATCTAGTAAAGAGATTCTCGTAAAAACAGGAATATCCAGAGCAACTCTAAATAACTATATAAGCTTGGGGATACTGTCTAAGCCAGTGATCTCCAACCCTGGACAATCGGGAGGGCCGAGACAGTTGGGCTATTTCTCGGATGACGCGATTAAACGTATCAATCAGGTGCAGCAACTCAAACAAGAGGGAGTCAGTATCAGCGAGATCGTTTCTAGGCTGGGTGACTCCAGAAGCGAGGATGTCATGCAGATTCATTCATCGGCCGACGTGGTGGCGCTACCCCCTTCCAGGCTCCGAGTTACGCTCGAAGATATCCGGCAGCCTGCCTACATGATCAATCATAATTTCGAGCTGGTCTGGATTAACGATGCTGGTAAGGCCGAGTTTCTCAACGGCCTGAAACAGATTCCGGCAAGCAGCGAAGAAAGGAACATCTTCAGGCTCATCACTAACAAGGAGATGCACGCAGACGAAGCTGATGCGCTCGATTTTCACCTGTCGCTTGCCAAAGGCAAGGTAACTATCGGGGCATTCGGCACCATTTGCCAGAGTTTATCCACCCCGGATCGTATGCGATTGGAACAGCGCTTTGGGGATATAGCCGCCCTAGAGGAACGACCGATCGCTCAATCCGAGGTTTACCTCAGACACCAAGGCAAAAATTGCAGGGCTTATGCCGCCTTTTTCCGGGAAGGAACTTTCGTTGTTTTTGCCGATAAATCCGAGACGCAAGAGTCACTTCTCGAGGTGTTGTCCAATCGTGACGGGATGATTCGCAACCTGCTTCGCCAACGCCTCCCGGTCCTGACGTCCCTCGCCGTGCTTGTCGCTGACCTTCAAAGCTCGGTGAAAATCTGCTCTGAACTGCCGCCGGAAGAGTATTTCGAACTCATCAATGAAATCTGGGAAACGATGGGGCCGATCTTTCGCAAGTATCACGCGACCTGCGGCAAGCATGTGGGGGATGGCATGCTTTATTACTTCTTTCCGCAGCCGGACAGCAACTACCTAATGAATGCACTGTGCTGTGCGCAGGAAATGCGTCAGGAGATACAAAAGCTGAGCAAAGCTTGGCAGATACGCAAAAATTGGTTGAATGAACTTTACCTGAATACCGGAATCACGGAAGGCCAGGAATGGTTGGGCACCTTCCAGTCAGCCACCAGTGTCGAGTTCGTGGTTCTTGGCGACACAATCAATCAGGCTGCACGGGTCTCGGACTTTGCACGCCACGGGGCAGTTTGGGTTACCAAGAGCCTGATCGGAAAACTGCCAGCGAAGGAACGTGCGCGTCTCCGGTACGGCGTTAGCCGCAAGGCACCGAGCGGGCAGAGTCTGTTTGTTGGATCGAGCTTTTCCCAAGTATCTTCGCTATTGGAACAGGATGGCCCACGTAGCGAAAAGCTGCGCGACATTGCCACGTTGCCTATTACCGAAATTGTTGAGATTAGCAATTAGGGCGTGGTTCAAAAAGTGACGTTTTTGGGTAACACCGAAGGCGCTATGAAGCGCTATGAGGTGCCGAGGCCGATTCGAATAAGTGTAAAGCACTAGCGGCGCTGGCTCATAGGCCTCAGACAAGCCCTAAGGGCTCGCGCAGACCTGTAACCGAGACAGCCGATAATCCAAGGCTTTTGGGCCCTTTTGATAATGGCTTCATTGCCTTGCCCTCCTTGTCCTTACTTTTGCCATCTACAGCCAAACCGTTGCTCATAGAGTTTCCCGAATCGCTGCCCGTATCCGGCAGGCGCGATGAGATCGCCGCCGCCATAGCGGCGCACCAGGTCGTCATCGTCTGTGGTGAGACTGGCTCGGGCAAAACCACGCAGTTGCCCAAAATTGCGCTGGCCATGGGCCGCGGCAAGCTGAACTACCCAGCAGGTCAACGCGGTAAATTGATTGGCCACACACAGCCCCGGCGCATCGCGGCTTCCAGCGTGGCCAAGCGTATTGCCGAAGAGCTTAAAACGCCGCTCGGCGATGTGGTGGGCTACAAGGTGCGCTTTCAGGATCGCTTGAGCCGTGATGCCTCGGTCAAGCTGATGACCGACGGCATACTGCTGGCCGAAACGCAGACCGACCCGCAGCTCTTTGCCTACGACACCATCATCATTGATGAGGCGCATGAACGCAGCCTGAACATTGATTTTTTGCTGGGCTATCTGCGCCAGTTGCTGCCGCGGCGGCCTGACCTCAAAGTCATCATCACCTCTGCCACGATTGATGCGCAGCGGTTTGCGGATTACTTTGCGTCTGCAAAAGGACCAGCACCTACGATCATGGTGTCGGGGCGGATGTTTCCGGTCGAGCAGCGCTATCGCCCTTACGAAGAGTCGCGCGACTATGACCTGAACGATGCGATTGCTGATGCCGTCGATGAGCTTTGGTTAAGCCCGCACAGCGCTGGCGACATTTTGATTTTTCTGCCCGGTGAGCGCGAGATTCGTGAAGCGGCTGACCACCTGCGCAAGCACCTTGCGCACCAGCCGCTGAATCGTAACGCTGAAGTGTTGCCGCTGTTTGCGCGCCTTAGCCAGGCCGAACAAGACCGCATTTTCGACAGCCACTCCGGCAGGCGCATCGTGCTGGCGACCAACGTGGCTGAAACGTCGCTCACTGTGCCCGGTATCCGCTTTGTGATTGATGCTGGTACGGCACGCGTCAAGCGCTACAGTTTCAGGAGCAAGGTCGAGCAGTTGATGGTTGAGCCCATTTCGCAGGCGGCGGCCAACCAGCGGGCAGGGCGTTGCGGGCGGGTTGCTGATGGCATTTGCATACGGCTTTATGAGGAACAGGATTTTCTAGGTCGCGCGCGTTTTACTGACCCTGAAATTTTGCGCAGTTCACTGGCTTCGGTGATCTTGCGCATGAAGGCGCTGCATCTGGGCGCAGTTGAAGATTTTGCGTTTATCGAGCCGCCGCAAAAACGCGCGATGGTTGATGGCTACCAGTTGCTGGCCGAGCTGGGCGCAGTTAATGCAGAAAACGAGCTAACCCCAGTCGGCTGGACGCTGGCCAAGCTGCCGCTAGACCCGCGCGTTGGCCGCATGATTCTGGAGGCCAAAGAGCGCGGCGCACTCGACGAAGTGCTGGTGATTGCCAGCGCACTCAGTGTGCAGGATGTGCGCGACCGGCCCATGGACAAGCAGGCGCAGGCGGATCAGCAACATGCCAAGTTTGATGATGAGAAAAGTGAGTTTTCGGGGTATTTGAAATTGTGGAAGTGGCTAGGTGATTCGCGAGGTGGCCATGATGCGGTGCATAAACTGACGAACAGACAACATGAGAATTTGCTTAGAGAAAACTTCATTAACATGCGCCGTGTTCGCGAGTGGCGCGACATTCATTCGCAACTGCATACCGTCATTGGAGAACAGAAATGGGAGCTGAATACCAAGCCCGCCAGCTACGAGCAGTTGCATCTGTCCATGCTCTGCGGCCTGCTGGGCAACATCGGTTGCAAGAACGATGAAGAAGACTGGTACCTGGGCGCACGCGGGATCAAGTTTTACCGCCATCCGGGTGCGCGTCTAGCCAAAAAACCGGGCCGCTGGATTGTGGTGGCCGAGCTGGTGGAAACCACGCGCCTGTTTGGCCGTGGCATTGCCAACATTGACCCGGCGTGGATAGAGCAGGTGGCGGGGCATCTGCTCAATAAACAGTTGCTCGATCCGCACTGGGAGAAAAAGGCCGCGCAGGTCACCGCGCTTGAACGAGCCACCTTGTACGGCCTGATGATCTACAACGGCAGGCGCGTCAACTTTGGCCGGGTCGATCCGGTCACAGCACGCGAGATTTTTATTCGCGAAGCATTGGTCGCTGGTAACTGGGACACCAAGTTGCCGTTTCTGGCCGCCAACGAAAAGCTCATCAACCAGGTGCAAGACCTCGAGCACAAAGCGCGCCGCCAAGACGTGCTGGTCGATGAAGAGCTGATTTACGCTTTTTATGACCAGCAATTGCCGGCGGATATTTGTAGTGGCGCAAGCTTTGAGCACTGGTACAAGGACGAGGTTAAAAAGCAGCCCAAACTGCTTTTGCTGATGCGTGAAGAGCTGATGCGGCATGAGGCCGCAGGCATCACGACGCAAGCCTTCCCCAAGACCATGCGGCTCGGTGGTGTGGATTGCACGGCGACCTATCTGCATGAGCCAGGGGATGCCAAAGACGGTGTGACGATTGATGTGCCGCTGTTTGCGCTTAACCAGGTCAATGAAGAGCGCTGCGAATGGCTGGTGCCCGGCATGTTGAAAGACAAGGTGCAGGCGCTGATTAAAACCCTGCACCAAAGGCCACGCTCACGCCTCGTGCCTTTGCCTGACACCGCTGCACGCATGACAGAGCAGTTGAATCAACCCGAGGTGTTTGGCACGGGCTCGCTGACGGATGCGGTGCTCAAGCTGGTGGTTGACGCGACCTCGCTGGACATCAAGCGTGGCGACATGAAGCTGGAGATGCTGCCCCCACATTTGTTCATGAACTTCCGAGTGCTGGACGAGCATGGCCGACAACTGGGTACGGGGCGCAGCCTGGGTGGCCTCAAGGGTGAATTAGGCTCGCAGGCGCGTGGTGCCTTTCAGGCGCTTGCCGGTTTGAAGAATCTGTCTAGTTTTGCTGTCGGGGACTCAAAAAACACTGATTCAAGCCCATTTGAGGGGCAAAAAACGGCTGAAGCCCAACAAATACGGGCGCAACCAGCTACTAAAAACATAGCAACGCCGAGTGCCGCAAAGATATCTGAGCGCTACACCGCCTGGAGCTTTGGCGAGCTACCCGAGCTGATGGAGATTAAAAAGGGCACGCAAACGCTGATTGGTTTTCCGGCGCTGATTGACCTGGGGTCCGAGGGGGGTGGGGCTGTGACGATTGAGGTGTTTGACGAGCCCGAGATGGCATTGGCCAAGCACCGCGCTGGACTGAGGCGGCTGTTTTCATTGCAAATAAAAGAAGCACTCAAATACTTAGAAAAGAACTTGCCCGACTTGCAGAAGATGGCCGCCAGCTACATGCTGGTGGGCCGTGCGCCAGACAACTCGGGCGGCGGCACGGTTGAAGAGCTGCGTGGCCAGATTCTTGAAGTCGCACTAGACCGCGCGTTTTTGCTCGACCCGCTGCCAACGAACGAAGTGGAATTTAAAAAACGTGTGGAAGATGGTCGCGGCAGGTTGACCCTGATTGCCAGTGAAATCTCGCGCCTTGTATCAGGCATCTTGACTGAATACGCTGCGGCGCAACGCAAGATCAAGGACAGCAAAAACGCAGTGGATGCAGCGCAGGACACGGCCCAGCAGTTGCAGCGACTGGTACCCAAACGGTTTTTGACGGCCACGCCTTATACGCAACTACAGCACTTCCAGCGTTACCTGAAGGCTATTACCGCGCGGCTTGAAAAATGGCGTGCTGACCCAGCCCGTGATGCGGCGCGCATGGCAGAGTTCAAGCCCCAAGAGCAACGCTACTGGCGCTTGGTAGCCGAGCGCAAAGGCGCAAGCGATGCGCGTATGCAGGAGTTTCGCTGGTTGCTGGAAGAGCTGAGGGTGAGCTTTTTTGCGCAGGAGTTGCGTACGCCACAACCTGTGAGCATCAAGCGGCTTGAAAAGACCTGGCAGCAACTCAATAGTTGATGAAGGACTTTTGCACGGTCAATAAAAAAGGGCCTTACTGGAAGCAAGGCCCTTTTTTTATTTAGCAAGCGAGAATCAGATTCGTCCCATAAGCAGTAGCACTACAAGGATGATGACCACCAGGCCCAGACCACCGCTAGGACCATAGCCCCAGCTACGGCTGTGCCCCCAGGTTGGCAGCGCTCCAACCAGGATCAGTATCAGTACGATAAGAAGAATGAGCGAGAGGGACATTTAGAACTCCTTGTTATAGAAAGCTCAATATTGACTCTTATTTTTTACCCTGGTAGCAGGAAAAAGCCGAATAACTTCGTCAGCCAACGCCTCTTGGCAGTGGAGTCATCCTGTTGATACGTTTTTTTGATCCGCAGACATTGCTACACACGAACTGGCTGGCAACCGTACCGCAAATTGAACGTATTTTTTTGTGCCATCTTTGAATGTGCCGATAGTCCAGTTCGATACAGACACCACAACGTCGGGCAGGACCACCGTGCTGTCGAAAACATAAAGCACACCGTATTTTTCCTGATCTGCCTCAGTCACCCAGGGCGTGGCGTTTGTGCCAATAAACACAGCGGGAAACTCTGTAGTGAAGGCCGAGACAAGGCCTGCTTCAAAATCACCCGCCACAATCCGAAGAGGGCATTGGGTCGCTGCTCTCCAGTGCGCTACGGCGGCAGCTGACATTTTTTGTGCGGGGTAGGCCGAATCTGCCCGTCGCTCGGCTAAAACTGCATACGAGTCGCTTTGCCTGAATGCGTAATACGTAAACCCAAGGCCGTGCATCAGGGCAGCAGCGACCAGCAGGTACTTTGCGTCCAGGAAGCGCTGCTTACGCCATGTCCATGCTGCCCAAAGCGGTAAAAACTGAAACAGCTGCACGCCCCAATGATTGCGTAACTGGCTACCTGTAAGCACTGACAACAGCAGCAATACAGCAATGGGCCCCCAGAGAAGAGTCCACATCCACACAGTAACTGGCTGCTGTGGGTCGCCCGATTCAGTGACGTTAAATGTCGGATCGGCTTGCACGGGCCTCCAAATTGCAGCCAGCAAAGCGCTAACGAGTAGCGCCCCAATCAGCGGCAGATTCATACGAATCTGATTAATTGCAAAAGTAGCAATCCAAAAGAGCCTTTTGGAAAACCCTCCAGACTCCTCAATGGCCGCTGACGCATAACGCAAAGATGGAAAATGGTTGGAGATGCCCCAGTAAATGTGAGGGGCAACCAACGCTAAGAAAAACGCCAGAGCCAGCAGTAGCCGTGCCGTGATTTTCAAACCGCGCTGCCTTGAAATGACTAATGCCGCGAGACCAAGAAATGCCAGCGGTAACGCGGCCTGGTACTTACTGAGCATGGCGCACGCCGCCAGCGCGCCTGTAGCTGCCCACCAGCGCCAATGCGAGCTGCTATCAAGTGCCCGTATCAGGCAGTATGTTGTGGCGGCCAAGCACAACACCAGAGACGTGTTGTGATTGTAAATTTCAGCCGAAACGCTAAAGCACTGCTGCAATCCCCACAGGACGGCGGTGATATTAGCTACATTTTGGCCAGCCAGGCGACGGGCGATTAACCAGGTAAAAACGCCAGTTCCGGCCACGCAAATCGCAGCGAGAGCGCTGGCAAGCCACCAAGCCGGACCGATCAAACGAATGACCGAAGCCAACAACCATGTCGGTAGCGGTGGGTGCTTGTAGTAGCCCCATTCGAGGCTGTGCGACCAAATAAATTGCTCGACACTGTCGCCGTACAAGCCGCTGTCCCAGAACGATGTCCAAACCACCCACAAAAACACGCATGCAACTGCTGCAATGATGTAGGCGTAGCTTGAGTCTGCCGTGCTAGTCGGCTGATCTGCGAGGTTTGGGTTGGCTTGAAACTTTTTTGACAGTCTGTCTAGAGTCGGGTTCGCCATCAAAGCTTGCCCAAACGCTTAATAGCCAAGCCCAGCGTCTCGTCTTTTTTGGCAAAGCAAAAGCGCACCACACGCTGGTCGAACCCGTCGCCGTAAAACGCCGACAGCGGAATCGCCGCCACGCCGATTTCTGTCGTCAGCCATTTGCAGAAGTCGGCTTCGTTCAGATCACTCAGCGCCGAAATATCAACGCACTGAAAGTAGCTTCCTTCGCTGGGCAGCAGCTTGAAGCGGGTCTTGGCCAGGCCTGCGCGAAACAGGTCACGCTTGCGCTGGTAGAAGGCTGGCAAGTCCATGTAAGGACGTTCGTCAAGCATGTAGCTCGCTAGTGCGTATTGCACCGGTGTGTTGACGGTAAATACATTGAACTGGTGTACTTTGCGGAACTCGGCTGTCAATGCTGCTGGCGCGGCAACGTAACCGACCTTCCAGCCGGTGACATGGTAGGTCTTGCCAAAGCTGCTGACGACAAAAGCACGCGCCGCCAGGCCGGGGAAGCGTGCGGCGCTTTGGTGAAGCTGCCCCTTATCGGCATCAAACACCATGTGCTCATACACCTCGTCACTGATGAGCAGCACGTCGGTGGGCACCAGTATGTCTTGCAGCTTGAGCATGTCGGCTTTAGTCCAGACGGTAGCGCTCGGGTTGTGTGGCGAGTTGATGAGGATGGCGCGTGTCTTGGGCGTGATGGCGGCGTTGATTTTGTCAAAGTCAGGCCTGAAGCTGCCCGGCATCAAGGGAACGCGCACGACTTTGCCGCCAGCCAGTTCAATGTTGGGCACATAGCTGTCGTAGCAGGGCTCCAGCACGATGACTTCATCGCCGGGGTGGACGACTGCCAATATGACCGTGATGATGGCCTGCGTAGCCCCTGCGGTGACGGTGATCTCACGGTTCGGGTCGTAGTGGTGCCCGTGCAGTTTGAGTAGCTTGCCGGAGATGGCTTCGCGCAGTACCGGCACACCGGGCATGGGCGGGTACTGGTTCAGACCGCGCTGCATGGCATCGGTGACGGCATTGACCAGGGCCGGGTCACATTCAAAGTCCGGAAAACCCTGACCGAGGTTGACGGCGTTTTTCTCTGCTGCCAATGCAGACATCACGGTGAAGATGGTGGTGCCGACGGCAGGCAGTTTGGTTTGCAGATGCGGTGTGCGTTCGGTGAAGGTGGTAGTGTCCATGGTTTTAAAGGGTACTTCTAGAAATTCAGATTTTCGGGATGAAGTGCAAGGCGCACGGCGGTGGGTTATTGGGGTCAGAGTCCAAATTCATCGTGCCCTTGGCACGCCCTTTGGGTGCGATGCTTTGCATCGTAATGAAATTGGCGTCTGACCCCAATA
>JBKJOH010000093.1:0-6333 GCA_046593295.1 Polaromonas sp.
GTGCGTGCGGCTGAGCATCGCAACGTTGGCGTAGGCATGCGCCATTTCCCGCAGCTTGGTGATCAGCGCGTCGAGCGCCGGCAGGATCACCAGGTCGCGCCCGCCCTTGAGCTGCAGGGCGTGGCTTGTGTTGTTGATGTCCTCACTGGTGCAGGCGAAATGCACAAATTCGGCTGCGGTCTGAAGCTCTGGGCGAGCCTCAAATTTCGACTTGATCCAATATTCCACCGCCTTTACATCGTGGTTGGTGGTTTTTTCAATCTCCTTGATGGCTATCGCATCAAGCTCCGAAAAGTTTTTAACCAGACCCAGCAAGTAAGTCCGGGCACCGGGGCTAAGCGACTTGAACTCGGCAAAGCCTGCATCCGACAGCGCAATAAACCACGCAATTTCAACCTGTACCCGGCGCTGCATATAGCCCTGCTCGCTCATTAAAGGGCGCAGCGTGACCAGCCTGCTGGCATAACGGCCGTCCAGCGGCGACAGGGCGTTGATGGCGAACGCAGCAGCAGAGGCGGGAGGTAGCGTGGTTTTGGTACTCATGGCTGCAATTGTAGGCGGCTCATTTTTGGCTGACTGGGCCTTGCTTGTTGGTTTTTTGCAGCTTTGGCGGGCATCGCGGTTGATTCGATAGAATGCTCTTAGCGTTCGAATTTCGGCTCCAGGGTTATTGGGGTCAGACGCCAATTTCAGAGTTTTTGGGGTCAGAGCCCAAATTCGCCGAGCTTATGGCTCGCCCGGAGGGCGCGATGCGATGCACCGCAGCGAAATTGGTGTCTGACCCCAATAACTCCCGAAGGGCGTGCCAAGGGCACGATGAATTTGGACTCTGACCCCAAAAAACCTCTAAAAATACCAACATGAAACTCATCGGTTCCAACACCAGCCCCTACGTGCGAAAAGTACGCGTTGTGATGCTTGAGAAAAAGCTCGACTACCAATATGTCACTGAAGACGTATTGGCGGCTAACAGCACGATCACCGACTCCAACCCGCTGGGCAAAGTGCCCTGCCTGGTGATGGAGGGCGGCGAAGCCGTGTTTGACTCGCGTGTGATTGTTGAATACCTCGATACCCTGTCGCCCGTCGGCAAATTAATCCCCAGCCAGGGCCGCGAGCGCGCCGAAGTCAAAACCTGGGAGGCACTGGCCGACGGTCTGATGGACGCAGCCGTGCTGACCAGAATGGAGTCAACCTGGGCAGGCCGCACAGATGCACAGCGCAGTCAGGCCTGGATTGACCGTCAGCTGGACAAAATCAATAACGCGCTCAAAGCCATGAGTACCGGGCTGGCAGACAAGCCGTTTTGCAGCGGCGTGCATTTCAGTTTGTCGGACGTGGCGGTGGGTTGTGCGCTGGGTTATCTTGAATTGCGTTTTGCCGACATTGCCTGGCGTGAGAGTTATCCCAACCTGGCCAGACTGCAGGAAAAGCTGGTGCAGCGCACCAGCTTTGTTGAAACGCGTCCGGAATAAATCCCGAATAAATTGGTAAAAAGTGGCTGTAACGCGCTGAATACCTTTGCCACCAGCTATAAAAATAGTAGCAAGATCGATTCGGCCATCGACCAGCTTGGGGCCTTACTGGCTGGCGCGCCTTTTCAGCCAGCGCATCAGGCCGCCTACCCAGGGCAGTTTTTCATACAGTTCTTCGGCCGCGTCCCAGTAGTCGCGGTGAAAGTCCACCCGGCCATCTGCCGTGAATTTCAGGTGCGAGCCGCCACGTATGGTTTGCAGAACGTTGCGCTCAAAATTCCTGAAATAAAACTCGAAGTTCCAGCTCAGAAAACACTGGCCGTCCTGCGCGATGCGCTCGGTGACTACAAAACGCGGCTGGTGCAGCGCCGTGTACATGTGGCTGAAAATGCCTCGCACCTGGTCCACGCCGCGTACTTCGTTGAAGGGGTCCTTGAAGTAAGCGTCCGGCTTGTAAAACGCCTCGAGCTGGTGCAGGCTGTCTGGCGAGAGCGCTTCAAAATAGGTGATCAGACGGCTGACGTGAGTGTTCAGCGCTATAGCCGTCATGGCATCAGTGGCAGGCGTGGCGGCGTGTAGAGGCTCGGTCATGGCGGGATCTTAAAGCCCGGTCAGGCGGCGGATCAGAGCAAAGTAAAGTGTCGCGGGCAACAGACTCAGCGTTTTCATCCACAGCGTAAAACGTTTGGGAAAGTGAATCTCGAACTGGCCGCGCTGCCAGCCGCGCAGGATGGCGGCGGCTGCCTGCTCGGGCGTCAGCAGTCCTGGCATGGAAAAGCGGTTGTGTGCCGTCAACGGGGTTTCGACAAAACCCGGACAGATCAGGCTGACTGCTACATGGCTGTCCTGCAGATCGAGGTACAGCGTTTCTGCCAGATTGATCAAGGCGGCCTTGGTCGGCCCGTAGGCCAGGCTTTTGGGCAGGCCGCGGTAACCGGCCACGCTGCTGATCAGGCTTATGTGCCCGGCCTTGCGGCTTAAAAAATCCGGCAGCACGGCATCAAGTACATGCAGCGCGCCGACGTAGTTGATCTGCTGGTGCATCAGCATCTCTTGCAGGTCAAAATCAGTCGCGCGCATTTCCTTGTAGTAGCCGGCGCAGTACAACACCAGGGTTAGCGAGCCGGTTTCAAAAATGGTTTGCGCGGCGGATTTGACTGCTGCGGCGTCGCTGGCGTCCAGCGGCAGGGCGACTGCGCCTGCGTGCTCTGCCGCAAAAGTGTCAAGTGCCTGCCGGTTGCGGGCCGAGACAAAGACTTTGGCACCCTGGGCATGCAGCGCGTGAGCGCAAGCCCGGCCTATGCCGCTGGAGGCGCCGACCAGCCAAACGGTTTTGCCGCGCCAGTCAGTCAGGGGAGGATTCAGGGACATGGTGATTTTTTTTGCGCGGTTTGTTATCTTGTTATTAAATCAATAGCTGATGGTGCCCGTATTCATTGGGCTTTGGGCTTTCCTCATATATTTTTTAGCGTTTTACGAAGGACAGCGTGACCTCACCCAGCTTGAAGCCGAACTTGCTCATCACGGCCTTGTTGAGCATGACCTTGTCGCTCATCAGGTACATCCAGTCGTCGAACTGCACTTCTATGGTTTTACCATCGACCGGCAGATTGAGCGTGTAAGCCCAGTGGAAGGCATTGCCTTTTTCTTCACCGATGGCCTGACCCACGACGTCAGCAGCGGTGCCTGTGTACTGGCCGTTGGTGCCGCGTTTGAGCGTCCAGATGCGGCGCTCCTTGCTGCCGTCGGAGTTGGTGAAATCCTCATCGAGCACGCCGGTGTCGCCGTCCCAGCTGCATTTCATGAGCACTGTGAAACGTTTGACGACCTTGCCCGAGCGATCGGTAAACATGCCGTAGGCATCGATGGTGCCGTTGAAATACTGGCGCATGTCGAGCACTGGCTTTTCAGCGGCGTAGTCGGCAATTTGCGGCGCTGCGCAGCCTGCCAGAGCGCTGGCCGCCAGCGCCAGGGCGAGCGTCCAGGCGCGTGAAGATTTCTGCAGACCAGTCGTGGTCTTGTGGGCGGTTATGAAGCTCATGGAACGATGCTTTCCGGTTTTTTGAGGATGAAAAAATAAAGGCTGGCCGCGGCCGCCAGCTTGAGCACGCAGGGAAGCACGCAGTAGGCGACCACCAGCGCGCCCAGGGCCTGCGGGCTGCGCGCGCCGGGTGCGTAACCAAAAAGTCCGAGCAGTGGCAAGGCCAGTCCGGCGGCCAGCGCCAGATTGAGCTTGGTGGCAAAGTTCCACCAGCCAAAATAGGCGCCTTCAGAGCGTCCAGACTCGCCGTTGGCCTGGATGACTCCGGCCAGCAAGGCGCCGGGCAAGGCCAGATCGGTACCCAGCGCCAGGCCCGACAGCGCGCAGATCACGAGGAAGGCCCCGGTTTGCCCCGCGCCGATCTGGCTGGCCCAGCCGAACACGGCAATGGCCAGCAGCATGCCGCACAACCAGCTGCGGGCTAGGCCCAGGCGTTTGACCAGCGCCAGCCAGAGCGGGATGGACAGGGCCGCCGATAAAAAATAAGTGCCCAGAAACAGCGGCTCCAGGGCAGCGGGTGCCTGCAGCAAGTCCTGGATAAAAAACAGCACCAGCGTGGCCGGTACCGCGCTGGCAATGCCATTGAGCATGAAGACCGCCAGCAGCCGCCTGAAGCTGGTGTGCCTGAAAGGCCGCCAGAGCGCGTCGGGACTGGCGCTGGCATGTGCCTGTGCGGCGGTTTTTACGACAGGTCTTACTGCTCGCGTCCAGGCCAGCCAGCCCGCAGCAAGCGCTATAAAAAAAAGAGCAATCGTCGCAGGCAAGCCGAGGACTACAGGTGTGATTGATGCCAAAACGACGCCAAGCAGGCCGAGTCCTTCGCGCCAAGCGACAATGCGGCTGCGCTGCGCTTCGTTGCCGCCCAGCACTGCGCCCCAGGACTGGTGTGACACGCTCAGTGCGCTGTAGGCCGCGTAAGTGATCACCAACATCACGCTGACCCAGAGTGTCAATGCGCCGGGTGCGCGAACCAGGGGAAAGAACAGCAGCGCAAACCCAAGCGCCAGCACCAGCGCGGCGACCGCCCCCAGGCTGAGCACGGCTCTGGCGGAGCGCGCAAACAGGCGGTCACTCAGGCGCCCCAGCAGCGGATCTATGAAGGCGTCGAACAGCCGAGCACCCAGCAAGATGGCACCCAGTGTTGCCAGTGGCACGCCAAATTCGCGCGCATAGTGGTTGGGCAAAATCACATATAGCGGCAACGCCACAAAGGCCAGCGGCAGGCCGAGCAGGCCGTAGGCCAGTCCGTTCCGGGTTGTGAAAGCGGCGGGCCGGGCACCGTCCATCTCAGGCGGTGGAACTGCGCTGACGCTGACGGTGTTCACATTGCACCGGCCAGCAGCGTGCTGCGTAGTTGCGGCTCAGAGGTTTGCGGCGACAGCCAGATTCCGAAAAACAGCCGGGCAAATTCTGCGTCGCGTATTTCGCCTCTGAGCTTGCCGTTGACAAAAAACACCACCCCAACACCGGGGCGGTTCACGCCCATGATGCGGTCGCCCTTTTGCACATCCGGCAGCACGCGCAGCATCTCTGCCATCCAGCTGCCAGCCTGGGCTTCACTGATGCTGGCAAAGCGGCGCATCTCGAGCAGGGAGCGTTCGGCGATGTCCTTGCCGTCAAAGCTGCGCAGGTAAGCCAGTTCCAGGGCAAAACCCTGGCTGGACAGCTTGTCCGCGCTGAAGCCGGGTGCGGCCCACAGGCGTGCATCGTAGACCTGAAAGCCCCAGACGCTCAGACGGCCTTTGCCCATCAATTGGTACTGCGGCAAAAGCTTGCTGATTTCAGGACGCTGGTCTTCGGCGGCCAGCCTGAGGGCCGGGCCTGGCTCGGCGGACTGGGCCAGCACAGGCGCAGCCCCGGCCAGCGCGAGCAGGCCTGCAAGCAGGCCGGCGCGTAGCGCTGCGTCGCTGGAAGCGCGGTGCCCGCTGCTGCTCATGCGGGTGCCCGGGCGGATTTGCGCAGCGTGTACTGCACCACGTCGGTGTTCGCTTCCTTGAAAGCGGCCTCGCAATAACCGAGGTAGAACTCCCAGATCCGGATGAAACGTTTGTCAAAGCCGAGTTGCAGTATGCGTGACTCCTGCGCCATGAAGTCATCGCGCCACAGTTGCAGGGTGCGGGCGTAATCCTGGCCAAACGAAAACTCGTCAACCAGCTCCAGGCCGGCCTTGGCTGCCTGCGCCCGGAATTCGCGCGGGCAGGGCAGGCAACCGCCCGGGAAGATGTATTGCTGGATAAAGTCGGTCGAGCTGACGTAGCGGTCAAACAGCTCGTCTGCAATCACGATGCTTTGTATGCAGGCGTAGCCGCCAGGTTTGAGCAGCCGTGCGACGGTGGTGAAATATTCAGGCCAGTATTCACGCCCGACGGCTTCGACCATTTCGATGGAGCAGATTGCGTCAAATGGCTCGTCGGCGGTGGTCTTGCCGATATCGCGGTAGTCCTGCAAACGCAAATCGGCACTATGGCTCACACCTTCGCGCTGCATGCGGGCCTTGGCCCAGCCGAGCTGTTCGGTGCTCAAGGTCACGCCGACGATGGAGGCATCAAATTCCTTGACGGCTTTTTCTGCCAGCGCGCCCCAGCCGCAGCCGATTTCCAGCACCCGGTCGCCTGGCTGGACGTGTGCCATGCGCAACGCACGTCTGACCTTGGCATGCTGCGCTTCTTTCATGGATGTTTCGGGGGTTTCAAAAATAGCCGACGAGTAGTTCATCGTGCCATCGAGCCAGAGCTCATAAAACGCGTTGCCAAGGTCGTAGTGGGCGTGAATGTTTTTCTGGCTATTGGCCTTGGTGTTGCGGTTCAGCAGGTGCTT
>JBKJOH010000162.1:0-3156 GCA_046593295.1 Polaromonas sp.
GTTTGCGCAAAGCACGCAGGATGTTGCCGATGCGGTCAAGCTGGCCGCCGAATACAACGTGCCGGTTATTCCGTTCGGTGTGGGCACCTCGCTCGAAGGCCATCTGCTGGCCGTGCAGGGTGGCATCAGCATTGGCGTGAGCCGCATGAACAAGGTGCTGTCCATCAACGCCGAAGACCTGACGGTAACGGTGCAGGCTGGCGTGACGCGCAAGCAGCTCAATGAAGAAGTCAAAAGCACAGGCCTGTTTTTCCCGATTGACCCCGGCGCCGATGCCACCTTGGGCGGCATGAGCGCCACCCGTGCCAGCGGCACCAACGCCGTGCGCTACGGCACCATGCGCGAGAACGTGTTGGCTTTGGAAGTTGTCACGGCCAATGGCGATGTGATCCGAACCGGCACGCGCGCCAAAAAATCAGCGGCAGGTTATGACCTGACCCGTTTGATGGTGGGCAGTGAAGGCACGCTGGGCATCATCACTGAAGTCACCGTCAAGCTCTACCCGCTACCCGAAGCCATCAGCGCGGCGGTGTGTTCCTTCCCCAGCATTGAAGCGGCGGTACGCACGACGATTGAGATTATCCAGATGGGTATACCGATTGCTAGAGTCGAGCTGATTGACGCGAATACTTGTCGCATGGTCAACGCCCACAGCAAATTGGCGCTGCGTGAAGAGCCGATGCTGCTGATGGAATTTCACGGCTCGCCCAGCAGCGTGAAAGAGCAGGCCGAGATGGTGCAGGAGTTAGCTGGCAACCACCAGGGCAATGCGTTTGAATGGGCCAACACGCCAGAAGAGCGCACACGCCTGTGGACAGCGCGGCACAACGCCTACTTTGCGGCGATTCAAAGCAAGCCCGGCTGCCGCGCGATTTCAACCGACACCTGCGTGCCGATCTCCAAACTCGCCGACTGCCTGCTGGAGTCCGTGGCAGAGGCCGATGCCAGCGGCATTCCCTACTTCCTCGTCGGCCATGTCGGTGACGGCAATTTTCACTTCGGTTATTTGATTGACCCAGGCAAGCCCGAAGAACGCGAAACCGCCGAAGACTTAAATCACAAACTGGTAGCCAGAGCTTTGAGCCTGGAAGGCACCTGCACCGGCGAGCATGGCATAGGCCTGGGCAAGATGGACTTTTTGCTAACCGAGACGGGCGATGGCGCTGTGAACATGATGCGCAGCATCAAGCGTGCGCTGGACCCGAAGAACATTATGAACCCGGGGAAGATTTTTAGGCTATAGGCGCAAAACCCTGACTTATGGCAAAACGATTTGAAACTTTGCCGCTGGTTTCACGAGCACGCGCCGACGCTATTGCCGCCACTCTACCGAATTCATTTAGGAAGGCCCGAGAGAAAGCTGCGCCACCACGATGCCTATAAAAGGCGAAGGCTTCTTCCAACTCCCGCTCAGCCTCAGGATGAACGGTGTAACTCACTGAAGCTGCGCGCGCAGGCGTGCGAGAAGATCAGTGCCAGAAACAGCCTGAACCTTGCCCTCGTCAATCTCACTGTCTCTGCGTTCTGCCTCAAGCTCCCAAGCTTCTTGAATCGCCGTTTCGGCCTCCAAACTGGTGATCAGGCGGTCCAACAAATGAGAACGATCCACCGCAGGAAGGTTCAAGACTTCGATTTCAATGGCTTCTAATGTCAATGGCATATGACCTCCTAACAGGTTGCTGAAATACTCCCTGCGCAAGCGCAAGACGATGCTCGGGGAATTTGTTTTTTTGATTTTCTTGACCCTCACACCGTTTGCAGATGGATTTGTCACAGAGTGCGCATCCGTGTGAGGTTGTAGGCCGTCATTGTCAGCACAAACAGCTGGTTCACCCGCTTTATTCCACGCACCATGACCTGACTCCATGCTTTGTTAGACCGCATCTTCGGTTTGGACCTCTTTGTTGAATTCACTTTGAAGTCTTGCGACAAGTTCCTTTACTTCTGCACGGTCGTGGAAGTTTGCGATCGCCTTCAAATTTAAGCGTTCAGCCTCAAGCAGTAAACCCAAAGCGTGAAGCTCACGTACCAGCATGGCGTACTTGAAGCCCCCATCATGCGACTTGCGCAGCTCGGCAACCATGTCTTCAGCAGCAGGTTTCCGGTCATACAGTACTTCGTCGCGCTGCGACAGGATGCGGATTGCTTCGGGAATCTCTTGCGCGATAACAGAGTTTGCCGAATTCGCGTAAGCCATGGCGCTTTGGTAAACCTCCCACACCACATTCGCGCCGATAAGGGAGCTGACACGGTGATGCGCGATTTGATGGAACTTGGAGCAATCGAGCTGAAGGAATCCGCGTTCCAACTCTGACCTCTGGAAGTGTTCCCCCGAGTCGCGGAACAGCTTGCAAAGTTCTAGCGAACGAGCGTAGTTGTGGCTGACGACTCCGAAGGCTGTATCGAGCTCAGCGGCGACAACGTCCAATCCTCCTTCAAGGTACCGCAGCTTGGTGAGTTCGTATTCCTTCTGCCGAAAGTAGACCTTGAGTGCAATCAGCGAACCGAGAGCTACGGCTGCGAGTGTGAATGCGCCCTTGACAAGCTCGTTGGCGATAGCGTCCATTGTCTTTGCGGTCTAACGAATGAAAGGTACTTCCCCGTCCCAAGCGAGCCGCGCACCATGAGGCTTGCGGTTTACGGCCACAACGTGCCACGATGGAGAGGTCAAACTTTTCATCAACTTGTCCGAGAGGGGAAATCATGACTATCGTAACCGTTGGAATTGACCTTGCCAAGAACGTCTTTGCCGTCTTTGCCGTGCATGGTGTGGATGTGACCGGCAAACCGGCGCTGGTGCGCCCCGACTAACGAATGGAGCCCCTGGCGCGCGTCTTTCATTAGGGTCCGCTGCAATATGCAGCCTCGAATGACCGTTTGTAGTTTTGCCGTCCACACGCCTTTGACTCGACAGCCAACGACCGATAGCAGCACCGTGATGAGGAGAGAGAGAAGACAAATTGCGTGGTTAATCGCTGACGCGATTCAACCACGGGGGGTCAGTGTTTGACAAAGGTGGGGAAGCCCTTGTAGTTCGAGCTAAGGGGCTCCGCGCTTTTGCGGCGTCCCGCTTGAGCGTCGGGTTCGGCGTCACCGTACGAGCTTGGCGTGACGACTCCAGTTCCCACGCTTTCGGCATACATCGATTGCTGCTTG
>JBKJOH010000341.1:0-7466 GCA_046593295.1 Polaromonas sp.
TTTCGGGCGAATTGCCGCGTTGCGCGGTGCTCGCAATCCTCATGTACCTGAAGTACATTGCGGTTGCTGCGCTCCGTGCGCCTTGCACTTCATCCCGAAAATCTGAATTTCTAGAAGCGCCCTTCACTAATTTTCTGATTGACCAGACCTTCAATTATGGACTTTGAACTTAAAACATTCACCTTTGCCCGTGTTTGCGCTGAAAAATGCGATGCGCTGGTGGTACTGGCTTCGCCAACCATAGCGGGTAATGACCCAGTATCACAACTGGCGGCACAGGCCATCAAGGCCGGGGATTTTGAAGCCAAGCCTGGCAAGTTGCTGGTCAGCTACCGTCCGGCAGGCATTGCGGCTACGCGACTGGTGCTGGTCGGAGTTGGCGATGGCAGTACAAAAAATGTGCGGACTGCGGTGCTTGCGGCGATGGGCGCACTCAAAAACAGCAACGTGAAATGCGTGCTGCTGGGTCTGGGCGCTTTGCCTGCATTGTCTGCCGATGCGGTACGAGCTGCCGTGGTGACTTGCGGCGATGTGGCCTATGTTTATAGCGCTACGAAGACGAAGGCGACCGCCACGCCTGTTGAGCGTGTTGTGGTGGCGGTTCCCGATGCGGCCAAGGTCAAACCGGGTTTTGACAAGGGTGCGGCCCTAGCCAAAGGCATTGCGCTGGCCAAGGAATGGGGTAATCGCCCTGCCAATCACGCCACACCAGTCCTGCTTGCAGGTGCGGCGAAAGCACTGGGCAAGTTGCCAAAGATCAAGGTTGACATTCTGGGGCCGAAGGAAGTCGCCAAACTGGGTATGGGGTCCTTCATGGCGGTGGCTCAGGGCTCGGTAGAGCCTTTGCGTTTTATCGTGCTGCGTTACGACGGCGCTGCCAAAACCGCAGCCCCTGTCGTTCTGGTCGGCAAGGGCATTACCTTTGACACCGGTGGCATATCCATCAAGCCCGCCACCGAGATGGACGAGATGAAGTTCGACATGTGCGGTGCGGCCAGCGTGCTGGGCACCTTCAGGGCGCTGGCCGAATTAAAACCGGCCATCAACGTGGTGGGGCTGATTCCGGCCTGCGAGAACATGCCTGATGGCCGCGCCATCAAGCCCGGCGACGTGGTGACCAGCATGAGCGGGCAGACGATTGAAATCCTCAACACCGACGCAGAAGGCCGCCTGGTGCTGTGCGATGCACTGACCTATGCCGAGCGCTTCAAGCCGCAGGCGGTGGTGGACATCGCCACGCTGACGGGTGCCTGTATGGTGGCGCTTGGCGGCGTGCGCAGCGGCCTGTTTTCCAGCGACGATGCCCTGGCCAGAGCGCTTTCGGAAGCTGGCGAGTCGTCGCTTGATCTGTGCTGGCGCATGCCGCTGGATGATGAATATGCCGAAGGTCTTAAAACCAATTTTGCCGATGTTGCCAACGTGGCAGGCCGTGCCGGTGGTGCTGTCACTGCAGCCAAGTTCTTGCAGCGCTTCACCAGCAAATTTCCGTGGGCGCATCTGGACATTGCCGGCACCGCCTGGAAGGGTGGGGCGGCCAAAGGCTCGACCGGCCGACCGGTGGGCCTGCTGGTGGACTACCTGCTGGGGCAGGCGGCAAAGACAGTAAAGACGACAACAAAAGAGGATAAAGCCCCGGCAAAATCCCGGCAATCCAGAGTCAAACCCGTCAGCAAACCGGTCGGCAAGCCGCGCGCTGTATGACCGAGATTGAATTTCATTTCAACGTACACGACAAGCTGGCCTATACCTGCCGCCTGTTGCGCAAAGCCTGCCGCACAGGTGCCCGGGCCGTGGTGACGGCAGAGCCTGGGCTGTTGACGGAACTTGACCAGTTGCTGTGGCGCTTTTCGGCCACCGAGTTTGTAGCGCATTGCATGGCAACATCGAACCGGCAGATGCTGGCGGCGACCCCCGTGCTGCTGGCCGACCAGCTTGAGAATTGCCCGTCAGACAGGGTGCTGATAAACCTCGGGCAAAGCGTACCCGATGACTTTGAACGCTTTGAACGCTTCATTGAAGTGGTCTCGGGGCAGGAAAACGACAGGCTTGTCGGTCGTCAGCGCTGGAAGCATTACAAGGACAGGGGTTACGCATTGAAACAAAATGACCTGGCAGCAAGCCGGGAAGCCGCATGAGCCAGTTGCCCATGCTACCACGCTTTGTGCCTACCCTGACGGATGTCGTCCAGCCCGTCATGGCTCAGGAGCAGCGGATGCCTCCTGCCTCCACGCCTGCGGCCATCGAATTGCTGGAAGACCAGGTGGTACACCGCGTGATGCAGCGAGTGGACCTGGTGCTTGAAAGGCGACTGCGGGAAGCCGTGGGTCAGGTGATTCTGGCGCACACCCAGGCCCTTGGGCCGCGGCTTCGCGAAGAAATCGAGCTGGTAGTGCGCGAGTCGGTCAGTCAGGCTGTGGCGCAGGAGTTGTCGCCGCAAGTACGATGAATAAAAAGAAACTAGGGACGTTGCTATGGTGCAAGCGCGAAAATTGCGATATGTTCTCGTCCGTGGACGTAGAAAAATCTGCTCACAATCATCCAAAAGTTTTCACAAGTTCCTAACCGGAGTATTTTTATGCAAATGAAATTAAAACTGACAGCCCTGGCTGCTCTCGCAACCCTGACCGGCATGGCCACAGCGCAGGACACGATCGTCAAGATTGGTCACGTTGCACCGCTTTCAGGTTCGCAAGCCCACTATGGCAAGGACAACGAAAACGGCGTGCGCATGGCGATTGAAGACCTGAACGCCCAGAACATCGTTATTGGTGGCAAGAAAATCAAGTTTGAAATCGTTGCTGAAGACGATGCTGCCGATCCAAAACAGGGCACCGCAGCCGCACAAAAATTGTGCGATGCAAAAGTAGCCGGTGTCGTCGGCCACCTCAATTCCGGCACCACCATCCCCGCATCCAAGGTGTACAACGACTGCGGCATTCCCCACGTAACAGGCGCGGCAACCAACCCCAACCTGACCAAACCGGGGTACAAAACCACCTACCGCATCATCGCCAACGATCTGGCTCTGGGTGCTGGGCTGGCTTTTTACGCGGCTGATGCCCTCAAGCTCCAGCGCGTCGCCATCATTGACGACCGTACCGCTTACGGCCAGGGTGTTGCCGAGGTGTTCAAGAAAACCGCACTGGCAAAAGGCATGACCGTGGTGGACGAGCAGTTCACGACCGACAAAGCCACCGACTTCATGGCCATCCTGACCGCTGTCAAAGCCAAAACCCCGGATGCCATTTTCTACGGCGGCATGGACGCGCAGGCCGGCCCCATGCTGCGCCAGATAGAGCAGCTTGGCATGAACAACGTCAAGTACTTTGGCGGTGACGGCATCTGTACGGCTGAAATCGCCAAACTGGTCGCTGGTGCAAAAACCATTGGTAATGTGGTTTGCGCTGAAGGTGGTGCATCACTGGCCAAAATGCCCGGCGGTGAAGCCTGGATGAAGCGTTACGAAGCCAAGTACCCCAAGCAATATCAGATTTACAGCCCTTACACCTACGACGCGACTTTTGTGCTGGTTGATGCCATGAAGCGCGCCAACTCGACCGACCCCAAGGTCTACACCCCAGAGCTGATCAAAACCAACTTCAAGGGCGTGACCACGACTATCGCTTTCGAAGCTAATGGGGAGCTGAAAAACCCGGCCATCACCTTGTACGTCTACAAAGATGGCAAGAAATTTCCGCTGAACTGATTGCTGCCTACAGCTATGAAAAAAGCCACCGTGAGGTGGCTTTTTTATTAATCATTTTTGGCAGCGTTGCTAGGCTGTTGGGATAATTTTAGAAAACCGCTATCTTCTAAGCCGCCTGCATGGCGGCGAACGGCTGGTGCTGTGCTTACTGCTAGCGCTGTCTCTTCTAAGCCGCCTGCATGGCGGCGAACCGGCACTTGATGGCCCCATCCGCGCCTTGCTGCACGAGTTGCAGGTTGAAGACGGCGTGATTCGCCTGCCACGGCGCGCAGAGTTCGAGTTTTTGCGCCGCTTTGGCGAAGTTGCGGCCAGCGCCGATGCGGTGTGGCCACCTATCAAACAACTTGAGCGCAAGTAAGACAGCTCTGCCGACATCTGCCCCTTGAAAAACTAACCAATTTGCTAAAAATAACCCAAAAGGTTAAAATTCGATTATGGAAAAAAGTGTGCCGCATTGCAAGCGGGCAGTTGTTAAAGCGCTGATGTCCCAGGGCAAGGTGCGCACTACCTTCTCAGCCCGCCAGGGTGCTTTGGAACTGGGCTTAGATGAGCAGGGGATTTGCGCTGTGGTGACTGCACTGTCAGACCAGGACTTTTACGAATCCATGACCACGCACGCTGACCATCGCGTGTGGCAAGACGTGTACCGCCCCACAACGCCAGAAGGGGATGTGTATGTGAAATTAACTGTCATCGATGATGTGCTGATCGTATCTTTCAAGGAGTTATGAAAATGAAATGTCCTGTTTGCGGCGCGGCGGAATTGGTGCAAGACACCCGCGATATGCCCTACACCTACAAGGGCGAGACCACGACCTTGCCGCAGGTCACCGGGGACTTTTGCCCCGCCTGCACTGAATCCATTCTGGATTTGAAAGAAACGGGCCGCACCATGCGGCTGATGGGCGAGTTCAACAAGCAAGTCAACGCGGCCATTGTTGACCCCGGTTTCATCATCAGCGTGCGCAAGAAGTTGGAGCTTGACCAACGTGAAGCCGCCGAAATTTTTGGCGGTGGTGTGAATGCATTTTCCCGTTACGAGAATGGCAAAACCAAGCCGCCCCTGGCGCTGGTAAAACTTCTCAAGGTGCTTGACCGACACCCAGACCTGCTTGAGGAAGTACGAGCGGCATAGGGCAGCAATCCCATGCATGTGATCCTAATTTGCGCGTCCGAGAAGCGCGCTATTGCCCGCACTGCCGCCGTGCTGGATGCCTATGCGCTTCGAATAGGTGAGCGCACTTGGCAAAGCCCTATGACGGTGGAGGGCTTGAGCGAAGTGCGAGCAGCCCTGCGACGCAGTGCATCAAAAAGCACTGCTGTGGCGTGCTGGCGCAATGATGGGCGCACGCGCATGCGCTTGTTGTGGACGGTAGGGCGCGCCAAGACTTTTGCCCGTGACGGCGCGTTTGCCGTAGCCACCAAGACGCGCAAAGTCCACGTCGAGCTGCCCAGTTTCGCAAGAGCCGCAGCGGTCATTGCCAACGCCAGCGGATTGGCCCACGACCTTGGCAAGTACGCCGAGGCGTTTCAAAACAAGCTGCATTCGCCCACGCCTATTGCCGATGCGATTCGCCATGAATGGCTGAGCGCAGAGCTGCTGGATTTTCTCGATCAAGGTGACAACCAAAACAACGTTGAAATCGACTTTTCCGCCGCGTGGCAGAGCGCCACAGAGCGCGCCATCAATCGCCGAGTTGACAGCACAACTGGCACCCCGTTTGAAAAGGCACTTGGCTCCGCACGCGATGCACTGAAGTTTGCTGTTGTCACGCACCATCGTTTGCCCTATGAGGGCAATGCCGAAAAAAAGCATCCCATGAGCGGCGCGATGACCCCTAGCACCTACTTTCGTGAGGGGAGTGACCGCAACGCGCATCGGAATTTCATTGGGCCAATGCCGGTCAAGCTGCTTGGCCGTCTGCACAAGGCGATTCAAAAATGCGATGCCATTGAATACACGGGTGGCGCGCCACTTTTGTACTGGCGTGCCGTGGCTTTGTTTGCCCGCATGGCGCTGATTTTGGCGGATCATTCGGTGTCTGCATGCCAGTTTGATGGACGACCTCCGGGCGACGCGACCGAAGCTTTTGCCAATACAAAGAAAATAAATGGACGCCGCCAACCTGATCAGCCTCTTGATTGGCACTTGGGTGAGGTGGGCTCACTTGCTGGCGACTTGGTTCACAAACTTTGGAGCTACAAGCCGCCTGCGCTGTGCCCGGCTTCGCGGGAGCGCATCGACGAGCGTTCGGGCCGGGGTCGTTATGAATGGCAAGACCGTGCGGTGGATGCCATCCACTGCGCCGGTGCAGCAGTTGATGCGCCAACGATGGTACTCAACGTCGCCGCAACAGGCTCGGGCAAGACCCGCGCCAATGTTCGATTGCTCAGTGCGCTGCGCAAAGCTGCCGACCTGCATATTGCCACCGCACTCAATCTGCGCAGCCTGACCTTGCAGGTGGCCGACAGCTACCGAAAAGAGCTGCACATTGAGCGCGATGAAATTGACTGCGTGATTGGCGACAAGCGTGCGATGGAGCTGCATGGGGCAAACCAATCGTCCGACCCGCAGGACGATGACGACAACCCGATAGAGGCGGAGTTTGAAGCCAGCGAGAGCGGCGATCCACCACCGCCGTGGCTGGATAAGTTCTTTGAACGCAGACCCAAAATGCGCTCGGTCGTGGTCACGCCCATGCTGGTGTCGACCATCGATTTTCTGGTGGCTGCGGGCGAGCCCAACATGCAGGCGCACCACGCCATTGCCATGACGTGGCTGATGAACAGCGACCTCATCCTGGACGAGATTGACAGCTATGACCTCAAGGCGCTGGTAGCGGTATTGCGCCTGGTGCTGTACGCGGCGTTTTGGGGGCGCAATGTGGTGGCTTCGTCGGCCACGCTTTCGGTGGTGGTGGCCAACGCGCTGCACAAAGTGTTTGAGTTCGGTTGCAAGATGCGCGGTGCGGCCATGGGGCAAGAGCCAGACTGGCGCATTGTTTTGGTGAGTGACACGGCCCAGGCCCGCGTGCTGGTCAAACCTGACCAGACGCAATACGAGGGGCAGTACAAAGTGTTCATTGAGGACACTATGGCACCGCTGGCGAGCAAGTCTTTGCGTCCGGCGGAGCTTTGGCCGATGACACCGGCTGTCGCCATTGCGGCGCAAAGAATCAATCCTAGACGGCAAGCACCGCCGGCAATTGCAACGCCAGCACAGACCGCAGCAAAGTCCTGGAACGAACACGTTGCCGAGGCAGCCGACGAAATGCACCGCCGTCACGGTTGGGAGTTGCACTTGGCGGACGGTCGCACTGTGCGTGTATCACTGGGGTTGATTCGCGTTGCCAACATCGGCCCGTGCATTGAGCTTGCGCGCCACTTTGTGAAAACCCGCGCAGCTAAGAGGCGTGTTGTCGCCTATCACTCGCAATTGCTGATGCTGCAGCGCTGGCACATTGAGGATTCACTTGACAAATTACTGACGCGCAAAGACGAAGAAAAGTGGAAACAGGCCATCAGATCCAACCCTGCATAAACAATGCTTCGCCCAAAGGCGCTAACCGACATACCTGCCTGCGCGGCTGCAAGTTGCATGGCTACTTTTTGCTCTGGCCGCATGTAAATGTTCATCTTACGTCACTAGTGTCCGGTTAAAAGTCGAACAAAATCAACTGGTTAGCGATGGGTGTGGGGTCAATTTGGGAGCGATCGGGCTGCAAGGCGCATGACAGCTGGGTTTTCTCAAAAATCGAGA
>JBKJOH010000153.1:0-3391 GCA_046593295.1 Polaromonas sp.
AGCTGCCCGCCTTCAACCATCACAAAGCTCGGGCAAAAACCTTTGACGCATGAAACGTCTTTGTTGCAGCTGCTCTGGTTGATCTGGCGCTTGCGGCCAAATTCAGTTTCCAGCGGCTCAATGCTCATGCAGTTGGACTGCACGCTGCAGTCACCGCAACCTTCGCACACCAGCTCGTTGATGACGACACGCACCGCCGGATCTACCAGCGAGCCACGCTTGCGGCGGCGGCGCTTTTCAGTGGCGCAGGTCTGGTCGTAAATGATGACGGTTGTGCCTTTAATCTCGCGGAACTGGCGCTGCATGGCATCGAGTTCATCGCGGTGATGCACGGTCACGCCTTCGGCCAGCTTCACATCCTCATATTTTTCAGGTTCATCCGTTACAACCACAATTTTTACAGCCCCTTCGGCACGCATGGATTGTGAAATCTGCACGACGGAGTGACCCTCGGGCCGCTCGCCAATCGGCTGACCTCCCGTCATGGCGACAGCATCGTTGTACAGAATTTTGTAGGTGATGTTGACACCCGCAGCAATCGATTGACGAATCGCCAGCAGCCCGCTGTGAAAGTAGGTGCCATCACCGAGGTTGGCAAACATGTGGGTGTCAGTGGTGAAGGGTTGCTGGCCCACCCAGGGCACGCCCTCGCCGCCCATTTGCGTGAAGCCCATGGTTGAACGGTCCATCCACAGCGCCATGTAGTGGCAGCCAATACCCGCCATGGCACGCGAACCTTCGGGCACTTTGGTCGACGTGTTGTGCGGGCAGCCCGAGCAAAACCACGGCGTGCGGTCACTGTTGACCACCAGCGCGGTGAGTGACTGTTCTTTGGCTTGCAACACCGCCAGGCGTGCGTCGATGCGGGCCAGCATGTCGCTGTCAAGCCCCAGCTTTTTAACCCGCGCTGCAATCGCTTTGGCGATCAATGCGGGCGACAAATCGGCGTTGGCGCGCAGCAAGGTGTTGGCTGACGGGTTCGGCATACTCCACTCGCCCCCTTGGTGATTGCCGGAATCATCAAACTTGCCAACGATGTTGGGCCGCACATCGGCGCGCCAGTTGTAGAGCTCTTCTTTCAGCTGGTACTCAATGACCTGGCGCTTTTCTTCAACCACCAAAATCTCTTGCAGGCCGGTGGCGAACTCGCGTGTCAGCTGCGCCTCTAGTGGCCACACCACGCCGACCTTGTGTAGACGAATGCCCAGCTGTCGGCAGGTGGCATTGTCCAGGCCCATATCCATCAAGGCCTGGCGCGTGCCGTTATAGGCCTTGCCGCTGGCGATCAGGCCAAAGCGGTCTTGCTTGCTTTCAATCGCGTTGTAGTTGAGGCGGTTGGCGCGAATGTAGGCGAGTGCGGCATACCATTTGTAGTCAAACAAACGCTGCTCTTGGTCCAGCGGCGCATCGGGCCAGCGAATGTGTACGCCACCGGGTGGCATTGCAAAGTCGGTCGGGATTTTGATCTGCACGCGCTCGGGGTCAATCATGGCGCTGGCGGATGACTCGACGATTTCCTGAATCGTCTTCATGCCCGCCCACACGCCGGCGTAGCGGCTCATTGCAAAGGCGTGCAAACCTAAATCAAGAATTTCCTGCACGCTGGCCGGGAAGAAAACCGGCAGGCCACAGGCCTTAAAAATATGGTCGCTTTGGTGTGCAGCGGTCGAGCTTTTTGCAATGTGGTCGTCACCGGCAATCGCGATCACGCCGCCCCAGGGCGTGGTGCCGCCCATGTTGGCGTGTTTGAAGACATCTGACGTGCGGTCCACGCCCGGCCCTTTGCCGTACCAAATACCAAACACACCATCAAACTTGTTGGTGCCCGGTGGCGCAAAGCCCAATTGCTGCGTACCCCACACGGCAGTGGCGGCCAGCTCTTCATTCACCCCCGGTTGAAAAACAATGTTGCGCTCTTTTAAATACTTGGCCGCCTTCCACAAGGCTTGGTCATAGCCACCGAGTGGTGAGCCGCGATAGCCTGAAATAAAACCCGCCGTTTTTTTGCCTTGCTGCTTGTCGCGCAGTTGCTGCAACATCGGCAGCTTGACGAGGGCTTGCACGCCGCTCATGAAGGCATGGCCGTAGTCAAGGCTGTATTTATCGTCAAGCGTGACAGTTTCTAGCGCTTTGCGAATGTGCTCGGGTAGGGGGGCATTCATGATTTTGCTCTACTCGTTAGAGTGTCTTCAAGCAAAGTGTATGCATTAAAGCGAGATAAGTCTTTGCGTTCGGAGTTATTGGGGTCAGATGCCAATTTCGCTGTGGTGCATGGGTTATTGTGGGTTATTGTGGGTTATTGGGGTCAGACACCAATTTCGCTGCGGTGCGAAGCACCGCCCCCGGAGGGCGAGCCGAGGGCTCGGCGAATTTGGGCTCTGACCCCAAAAACCCAGCCGTAGGCTAGTCGCATTTGGGCTCTGACCCCATGCTTTCCTTGCCGGCGCCGCTGACTTCTGCATTGGGCATCTTGATTCCACCCTCGTTGAAGGCGCGTTCACCAGACGCTTTCATCTGATCGAGTTTTTCCACACTTTGCGCATGCAGGCTGCTGGCAATCACCTTCACCGCATCCACCACAGCATCGGGGAAGTTTGCGCCCGGCGAACTTTTCTCACGCCCGACCAAGAAGATGATCGCGTTCAGGTGTTGCTTGGCTACGAGCGTTCGGGTCGAACGTCTTTGTCTTGAAAACTCTTTTGCCGGGCATGAAAAATTGTAGTACAAGGTGCTATAGCGTTAAAAATAGAAAGTACCATGCGGCCCTCGCCATGATCAGGTGCAACAGTTTGAAACCATCCCGCCACCCTCACTTGGGCCACAGCACCCACAGGCGTAGCGGCTGGTTAACTTTGGCGGCAAACTCGCCCGCTTCAAAACCCGTGCCGGCAAAATAATCAGCCCTCACAGCACCGACGATGGCACTCCCCGTGTCCTGTGCAAACACCAGTTTTTGGAGGTTGGCCGCAGCCCCGTGAGAGGCCAGCCAGACTGGCGTGCCATAGGGAATGCTGGCCGGGTCTACGGCAATCGAGCGGCCAGGTGTCAGTGCAACCCCTTGCGCACCTTTGGGGCCAAAGGCGGCATCCAGATCATTGAGTGCTTCTTCTTTAAAGAAGATGTAGCGCGGATTGCTCCACAGCAATTGCGGCATGCGTTGCGGGTTTTGTGCGGCCCAGGCCTTGGTGGCATCCGGCCACGGGTTGATTTTGGTCACGCCCTGGGCTGTGAGCCACTGGTTGATGCTGCGATAGGGCTGGTCGTTGGAGCCCGCAAACGCGACGCGGGTGGTGCGCTGGGAGCCATCCTCCTCCACGATGCTGATACGGCCTGAGCCCTGAATATGCAGCAGCATGGCATCAATCGGGTCAGCCAGGTACGCAATCTCGCG
>JBKJOH010000283.1:0-7192 GCA_046593295.1 Polaromonas sp.
CTTGCGCACAGCCTGGTCTTCCTTGACCAGCAACGTCTGGTTGTGCGCGTAAGCCGACAGGAAAGTGTTGTTGTGTTTGAGGATGATGAGGTTGCCGTAGCCGCGCAAGCCTGCACCTGCGTACACCACACGGCCATCAGCCGAAGCCAGAATCGGGTCACCCGCTTTGCCTGAAATATCCAAGCCTTTGTTCTTCACGTCATCAAAGCTGCCTATCAGTTGACCCTGCGCAGGCCAAATAAAGGCCACCTCATCTTCACCCGCCGATGCGGCGGACGCTGGCGCGCTTGGCGCCGCTGAGCCGATGGCCGCCGATGCGGCGGACGCTGGCGCGCTTGGCGCAGCCGTGCCGCTGGCTGCTGATGCCGGGCGTGCGACGCTGGCTGCCTGACCTATCGGCGTGGCGCTACCGGGCGCAACCGGGCGAGTCACTACTTGGTTGTTGTCGCTGCCGGGTGGCACCACGCGCAGCACTTGGCCGACTTCAATCAGGTTCGGGTTTTCAAGGTTGTTCCAGCGCACCACGTCGCGCCAGTTTTGGCCGGTGTCCAGGCCAATGCGAATCACGGTGTCGCCCGGCTTGACGGTGTAGTAGCCGGGCTTGTCTGCATTTTCGGCACCGGGCAAGGGCTTGACCGACGGGTCAGTTGCAGCCGCCGCACCGCTTGAAGAGCGCACTGCGCCACGATCTTCCACCGGTGCGGGCCTTAGCACGCGGGAGCTGCAACCGGCAGCCACCAGAGCAACTACTGCAACTACCAGTAGGCAGGTCATGCCTTTGAGACTCATACCGTTGATACTCGTGTTTAAAGAAGGGGGGGTGAAGTTCGCCATGTTGCGCCCTGTCGTTGTGGTCATGCTGCTTGTCAATGTAGATCAACTTGTCCCTGATTTTAGAGGTACAAAATGCACCGCTTCCAGCAAGGTCTGCTGGATACCCTGCGGGGTCTTGTCAACCACCACCAGCGCCTGCACGCCGTTGGCCGCCTGCAGGGGTGCCACCAGCCTGCCGCCCACGGCCAGCTGGTCTATCCACTGCTGCGGCAAGGCCTCGCCACCGGCGGCTGAAATGATGGCCGCATAGGGTGCGCCTTTGGCATAACCGATCATGCCGTCACCAAACAGCAAATGCACATTCGGCAGCCTGAAGGGGCGCAAGTTGTCGCGTGCCTTGTCGTGCAGGCCACGCAGCCGCTCGATGCTGTAGACCTCAGCAGCCAGTTGCCCGAGCAGTGCCGCCTGGTAGCCGCAGCCCGTGCCGATCTCCAGCACACGCCCGAGCTTGCCCGGCCTGCCTTGCAAAATCAGCTCCAACATGCGGGCCACCACATTGGGTTTTGAAATGGTTTGCCCCAGGCCAATCGGCAGGCTGGTGTCTTCATAAGCCTGGTTGACCAGCGCCGAGTCAACGAAGCGGTGGCGCTCGACCTGCCCCATGGCGGCCAGCACCTGCGGGTCAGTCACACCCTGCGCGGCAAGCTTTTGCAGCATGCGGGCACGCACGGCTTGTGAATCAAGCCCGAGACCACTTGAGAGGGATTTTTGAAGGCTGTTTTGAGGTACTTTTAGGGCTGTAGCGCCCTGTTTACGGGCGTGGCCAGCTACTGTTTTTGTAGCAAGTTTGGTCGCTGACGGTACCCCCGCATCGGGCTTTAAACGTACCGGAAAACCGGGGCGGCTAGCCGTGGTTGACGGCGGCTTGCCGGCAGCCATCATGCAGCGGCTTTATGCGGTGAATGGGGTGTAGTCATCTGTGCAAACGCTTGCGACCAGTAAGGCAGGCGCTCATGATCGGTCAAGTCAACCTGCAGCGGGGTCACCACCACAAAGCCCTGCTTGGTCGCATGAAAGTCCGTGCCCTCGCCTTCGTCCTTGGCCGGGCCAGCGCTGCCTATCCAGTACATGGTTTCGCCGCGCGGGCTGGTTTGCGTGATAACGCGCTCGGCCGCGTGGCGGCGGCCCAGGCGCACGACCTTGGTGGCTTTGAGCTGGTCGTAAGGCAAGTTCGGAATATTCACATTGAGTAACCAAGGCGGCATCGTGGGGGATGCCCCCGCTGCCAGCACTTCAACCGATGGCAACAGTTGCTCGACCATCTCACGCGCACGCCACGCGGCAGCGTCAATATGCGCCCAGCCTTTTTTTGTTTGTGAAAAGGCAATCGCCGGAATGCCAAACAGATAGCCTTCCATCGCTGCGCCCACGGTGCCCGAGTAAATCGTGTCATCGCCCATGTTGGCACCGTTGTTGATGCCCGAGACTACCAGGTCAGGCCGGTAGCCGAGCAAGCCCGTCATGGCGATGTGTACGCAATCAGCCGGTGTGCCGTTGATGTACCTGAAGCCATTGGCCGCTGTCTGCACATACATGGGCGAATGCAGCGTCAGCGCGTTGGACTTGGCGCTGTTGTTCTGCTCTGGTGCCACCACCTCCACATCCACGCCTGGAATATCCTTCAGGGCCTCATACAAGGCCACGATACCCGTGGCCTGATAACCGTCGTCATTGGAGATCAAGATTTTCATTGCCTGATTTTAGATCACCGGGGTGACAAATCCGGGTAGATCCGGCAATTGATGCCCAATGATTTGCCTATGATGGCGTTTGACAACCATCCTGCAACCATCACCTGAAGAAACTGGAGACCGCCATGCACGCCTGGCTATGTGAAAACCCCACGGGCGTTGATGCACTTGCTTGGCACGAGCTGCCCACACCCACGCCCAAAGCGGGGGAGGTACTGATAGAGATCAAAGCCGCCAGCCTGAACTTCCCCGACCTGCTGATCGTGCAGAACAAATACCAGATGAAGCCGCCTCTGCCTTTTGTGCCCGGCAGCGAATATGCAGGCGTGGTGCAGGCGGTGGGCGAAGGTGTCCAACATCTACAGGTCGGCCAGCACGTGGCCTGCCTGTCAGGCACAGGCGGCTTTGCCACGCACACCATCGCGCCCGCAGCACTGTGCATGCCCCTGCCCGCAGGCTTTCCGTTTGTCGATGCGGCAGCCTTCATCATGATTTACGCCACGTCGCACCATGCGCTGATCGATCGCGCACAGCTCAAGGCGGGCGAGACCGTTCTGGTGCTGGGCGCAGCAGGCGGCGTGGGCACGTCCGCCATCCAGATTGCCAAGGCCGCTGGCGCACGCGTGATTGCCGCCGCATCAACTGACGAGAAATGCGCGCTATGCACATCAATAGGCGCAGATGCAACGATTAATTACAGTATTGAAACCGTGCCCGAAAAGTTCAGGCAAGCCATCAAAACACTCACCGACGGCAAAGGCCCCGACGTGATTTACGACCCCGTAGGTGGTGATTTTTCAGAGCCCGCTTTCCGCTCGATTGCCTGGCGCGGCAGGCACCTGGTGGTTGGCTTTGCGTCCGGCCCCACACCGTCGATACCCCTTAACCTGCCCCTGCTAAAAGGCGCATCCATCGTCGGCGTGTACTGGGGCGGTTTTGCTAAGCAAGAACCAAAAGCCAACGCCGTCATGATGACCGAACTCGCCAACTGGTACGCGCAAGGCAAGATCAAGCCGGTGATAGACCGCACCATGCCCATGGCAGAGCTGAAGGCCGCTTATGCGCACATGGGCTCGCGCGGGGTCAGGGGCAAGTTGGTGATGGTCAACGAGAATGCGAGATAGCAGGCAGTGGCGTAATCCGAAAAATTTTAGGACTCAAAAGCATGAATAAATCCAAACTGAACGAACTACCTGCCTGGCGTGCTGCAGAGTTACTAGCCAGCCGCGAACTGAGCGCCACCGCCCTGATGCGCGCCTGTCTGGACCGCGCGCTGGAACGGGATGCAGCCGTTTGTGCTTTCGCGCACCTGGACCCTGACGCAGCGCTGGCCCAGGCGCGCTTGCTCGACGCGGGGCCGATTCGTGGCCCCCTGCACGGGCTTCCGCTGGGTGTCAAGGACCTGTTCGATACCGCTGATATGCCCACCTCCTACGGCTCACCAATTTATGCCGGCCATCGTCCGAAAGCTGATGCGGCATCGGTTGCCCTCTGCCGCGAGGCGGGTGCCCTGGTGTTTGGCAAGACCGTGACCACCGAGTTCGCCTACTTTCAACCCGGACCAACCCGAAATCCACACAATCTTGCGCACACGCCTGGCGGTTCATCGAGTGGCTCCGCAGCAGCCGTGGCTGACCATATGCTGCCGCTGGCATTGGGCACGCAGACAGCAGGCTCCGTCATACGTCCTGCCGCCTATTGCGGTGTAGTCGGCTACAAGCCGACCATAGGCCGCGTATCGAGGGCGGGCGTGAAAAGCTTGTCGGAGTCGCTCGACACCGTAGGCGGTTTTGGCCGCTGTGTACGCGATGTCAGCATGCTTGGCGCCGTACTCACCGGCGATAGCCGCCTGAGCCGTACGCCCCAAGTCGAAGCTCTGCGCATCGGAGTTTGCCGCACCCCTGAGTGGTCACGGGCCGACCCGGACGCACAACGCGCATTGGACCAGGCTGTTTCGGCCCTGTCGAGAGCTGTCGCTGCCATTGCAGACATTGATTTGCCGGATGATCTTCCCGATCTGGTGGCATTGCAAAAGGCTGTCATGTATTTTGAGATGTCCCGCGCGCTCAGCCATGAACGCATCTGGCATCGCAACAGGCTCAGTGAACAATTGCGGGTATTGCTCGACGAAGGTATTGCAATCAATGGCGCGGAGCACAGCGCGAACCTCACCAGGACAGCTTTTGCCCAACGAAGCGTGGATGCGCTGTTTGACAGTTTTGACGTACTGATGTCACCCAGCGCCACTGGTGAAGCGCCAGCCGGCATCGATGCCACGGGTGATCCGGTTTTCTGTCGAGGCTGGACACTGCTCGGCTTGCCATGCGTCCACCTGCCCGTTGCCCGGGGCACGAATGGCCTGCCAACCGGAATCCAGCTTGTCGGGCGTTTCGGTGATGACTGCCGCCTGCTCGCGATCGCCGAGTGGGTGCAGGGCAAACTGCTTCGATAAGCATGAACACCTCGCAGGCCGTGCCTTATCAAGGCCACGCAGTACAAAACCATGTACTGATAGCTACATGGTGGCTAGACGAGCCGCAAACAAAAAAACCCCTGCTACTTATTCAATAGCAAGGTCTTCAATTTTTATATCGGGTGGCTGATGGGGCTCGAACCCACTGCAACAGGAATCACAATCCTGAGTTTTCTATTGTCCCCGCTGAACCACGAGCACATGGACCTGAGATATTTACTCAATTCGGGTGCTGGTGGAACGCACACGATAGTCACGTTATTGCAAACCGTAACGCCACACGATACAATGAGCCATGATTAAGACATTCCGGCACAAAGGCCTGAAGGTCTTTTTCGAGAAAGGGCGTACGGCAGGCATTCAAGCCGCCCACTCCCATAGACTGGCCGCCATGCTGCAACGCTTGAACGAAACGACCAACGCCCAAGGGATGAACCTACCGGGCTGGGGGCTGCACCCGCTAAAGGGGCGCGACCTCAAGGGACATTTTTCGGTTTGGGTAAATGGCAACTGGCGAATGACGTTCACCTTTGAAGGCACAGACGCTGTGCTTGTGGACTATCAGGATTACCACTAAGCAACTGGAGAAATAACTATGGCACGCATGTTTAATCCCCCGCATCCCGGCTTGACGCTGAAGGATGATGTTTTGCCCGCGCTGGGGCTATCGGTGACCGAGGCCGCACAGCAGCTTGACGTTTCGCGCGTGGCGCTATCGCGTGTGCTCAATGGTCGCGCTGCTATTTCACCTGAAATGGCTCTTCGCATTGAAGCGTGGCTGGGTGTCGAGCGGGGTGGTGAAGCCCGCCTGTGGCTGGCAGAGCAAAGCGCATACGACGTGTGGCAGGCTGCGCAGCGATTCAATGCCGCGCCAATGCACGTTAAACCTGCACCCATGGCCTTGTGAGGCAAGTATTAGCAGGTATGAGCCAACAAAAAACCCGCTTGCCAGTTTGACAAGCGGGTTTTTGAATTTCTGGGGTGGCTGATGGGGCTCGAACCCACGACAACAGGAATCACAATCTTATACGTCCGTCCAATACTGGCGCTGGTTTCAAGGGGTTTCGTGGTTACAACTGCCTGCATTTTAAGCACAGCAGAATGCGAGTTTGCCGGATTCGGTTACCACCGTTTTGTCAAAAAATCCCCAGCTGATAGCAATTCAGTGTTCCACCGCGTCTACGTTGCACGACGCAAAATCAGCTTTGACAATTGCTCTCGGGGGCGTTGTTGCACGGATCAGCAGAAAGACGAGCTTCGGTCTTGATGCCAACTCTATGCATTGACACCGCCGGTACGAACGGAGCTCGGGCATCCAGCCTCGGTCATGCGGTTCAAAACCGCTACCCCGATGGCCGCTTCGCATTTCTGTGCAGCCCAACTGCGCGAACGCAATCTCGCTCCAGCGATCCCTTTGTAACGGCCCATCGCGGTTTCCACCAGTGAGCGTTTGCCGTAGCCGGTCGCTTCTTGCCAGCCCAAGCGTCCAAGAGACTCCATCATCAGTACATGGGCATCTCTTTGTGTCACGATCGCGCCATTTCCTTGGCTCAATACTGCGCCGTCCCGGGGTGCAATGACCACTGCGATGTCGCTCTGGCGGGATTTGGTCCAGCAGCGACCCCACCTGGGAGGGGCATCCACATCCTGATCTGTCAGCACGCAGGTCACGATCAGGTTGGTATTGGCATCAACCGCCAGATGCAGCTTGCGCCAACAGCGCCGCGAGCGTTGTCCGTGTTTCTCCACCAGCCACTGGCCGGTGCCGTAGACCTTCAAGCCCGTGCTGTCGATGAGCACATGCAATGGCCCCTTCGGCAAACCACCTAAAGAGATAGATGGCGGCTTGGTGCCGCTAGCAGCACCGTGATGCGGAGAGAGAGAGAGAAGACAAATTCCGTGGTCAATCGCTGACGCGATTCAACCACGGGGGGTCAGTGTTTGACAAAGGTGGGGAAGCCCTTGTAGCAGAGTTAAGGGGACGAAACCGCAACGCGGTTTTGTTCCCCTTGAATGAATTGTTGGGCGGCGTTGCTACTATTTTGCTGGGCTCTCAACCGGCACGGCGTCCAACGGTGATTCAAAGGCAATGAAGAGGACACAGGGGACGGCGCTTGCGCAGAAGCCCTTGTGTGGCCGTTTGGCGGGACCGTACGCATAAGTCCCCGGCTTAAGAACCGCCTTCTTCTGACCG
>JBKJOH010000164.1:0-16869 GCA_046593295.1 Polaromonas sp.
TGATGACGCGTGATGTGCCGCGCAGCAGAATGCGAAGGCATTCACTCTTTAGCGGTGAATGAAAGCCGCTGATGATGCAGCGGCCCTGGTCGCGCCAGCGGGCGGCTTCGTCGTAGCTTGGCAGGATGGCGCTGCCGGGGCAGCGGGCGATGTAGCAGACAGTGCCTGCCACATCGGGGGCGCAAGCTAGGCGGCCAAGGATTTGGCAGACGCTGTCTGCCAAATCAGCGGGTAAACGGTGTAGAACTGGCGGCACTGGCGCAGGGTGCGTGGCGCCAGGTCGCGCATACCGCGCGCCGCCAACGCCTCGGCCAGCCGGTTGATGATGGCCTCACCATAGGTGGCCCGGTCAGCGCCTTGCTGCTCATATTCGCGGATGTACCAGCCGATGACCCAATTGCGCAGCGTCAGCGTGGTGTTGATGGCGCGGCTGACGGCGGCAGCGCTTTGCGCATGCACCTGCCCGATGGCCGCCACCAGTGCAGAGAAATCCATGCCCGGCGCGTCACTGTTGACGGTGGGTGTTGGGCTGACGGTGGGTGATTTTTTGGCTGGCATGGTTACTTCCTGGTCACATTCAATTGTTCCGCCTTCGACTCCAGCCGCCCGGCCCTTATCAGGCTGCGCACAAGCGTCTCCACCGTGGTGTTGATGCTGCTGTCCATGCTTTATTCGTCCACATGAAACCAGTCCTCCTCGCGTAGTTCTCGCGACAATAGGCAACAAGGCTTTCGATCGTCTCAACATTCATTTCACGCAATCAACTCAGTCAGAGAACTAACCACCTTGAATTGCACTTCCTCAAAATTCTTGAAATGCCGCTTGCCGCACTCAATCCGCAGGTCTTCAATGGGACGCAGCATGCCAAGCTGAACGTGGCCGCCATTGCCGTTACTCTTCGTTTCAGCCACGAAGTACAGCGTCTTGTCGTTGCGATAGGCCAAAGCCCAATCAGGGTTGTACGAGCCGACCGGCGTTTCGATCTTGAACCAACGCGGCAGCTTGATGTAGAACAGCACGTCGTTGTTGTCTTCGCAGGCTTGCGCGAAAAGGCGCTCTGGTTTTGAATTCGAGTCAATGACGATATGCGAGAACAGCGTCTTCTCCTGCTTGTCCACCGCGCGCACGTTCGATGCGAATACATCCATCAAATCGTCGCGCTCGAATCGGCGCATCTCAAAAAAAGCATCGTCCAGCTTCACATATTTGACCCCGCTGCCCTCCGAGCCATCGCCGTACACCAGAAAATCGCGCTTCTCGGCGTTCACCAATTCTGATACGTGATCCACAAATGCTTGCGGATTATTCACAGCATCCGCCAGCCGTCCTGAATCGAGCAGGATGCGCGCCACGGTGGACTTTGCCAGTCCTGTTTTGGCCTGCACTTGCCCAACAAAATCCGGCATCACATACTTGGCTTCCACGGTCTGCGTGCGAAAGCCTGTTTGCGTGCCCACTACGCCCCCGGTGCTGATAGCAATATCAGCGCGGGTCAACGCCACCTTTGGCCGCTCGATGGCTGGCATCTTGGCCTTGACGCGGCTGGCCGTCTTGGTAATCAACTCGCTCGTTTTGTACTCAACGTGGTAACGAGTGCGCGCCCGAATTTTCTCCCACAAGGCCAAAAACTGGTTGTCTGTGTCGTAGCCCTTTCTTAACCGCACCGTCACCTTGTCGCGCTCGTTCTGCACCATTTCGCGCTTGAATTTCACGCCAGCTTCAACCATTTCGGTCTGCAACTGGTTGGCAAAGTCTTCATAGCTCTCGTTCGCAATCACGGTCAGGCGGTTGATGGCGCGGTCGCGCACCCGTTCGCCGTCCTTGTTCACGCACAGGCGCAAGCCACGTCCGATCTCCTGCCGTTTTTTGATCTCCGAGCTGGACTCGGCCAATGTGCAAATCTGAAATACATTGGGGTTGTCCCAGCCCTCGCGCAGCGCAGAATGACTGAAGATGAAGGCCAGCGGTTCAGCCAAGTCCAGCAGCCGTTCCTTGTCACGCATGATTAGCTCAAAGGTGCTGGCCTCGGCATCTGCATTGGTCTTGCCGGTCACGGTCTCGAACGGCGACACAGCCCGCTTGTCCTGCGAGAAATAGCCGTTGTGAACCTTTACGCCATCGTGCGGCATCAAGCCCGCGTAATCTTCATGGGTGCGGTATTGCTCATAAATCTCTTCAAACCATTCGGCGAACTTTCCCTTGGTCACCGTGCCGTCCTCGCCGTAGGCACGGTAGTTAGCTACGCGGTCAATGAAGAACACCGACAACACCTTGATGCCCATCGGGTGCAGCTTATGCGCCTTCTCGAAGTGACGGCGCACCGTGGCCTCAATCTGCAAGCGCAGAATAGTATCGGTAAGCGCGCCGTGCGGACTGCCCAAGCGCACTGTCACATCGTTGGCGAAGGTGACAAAGCCTTCCCCAGCGTCGATCTCGTTAACGATGAAACCGTCGCGGTAAATCTCACGCTTGTTAGAAAATTTCTCAGCAAAAAGATCGTCGCCGTTCTTCACTGTCACGCTCTTCTTCGCCGGGCCTTGCGTTTGATTGACCCAGATGGAGAGCTTTGCCGACACGCTGCGCGCCCCCGTCCTGAAACTTTCCACCTCCACAAAGGCCTGGTTGGCATCCCTCAGCTCGATCACCGAATCCACGCCGATCTGCTTCACCAAACCGAGTTCATAGGCGCGCACCGGGTCTAGGGAGTGGATCAGGTTATAGGTGTTGCGGTGTGTGGCTGAATAGCGCAGCGTACACATGGGGGCAAGCCGTTCGATGGCCTGCTTGCGAATGTCCGTCTCCAGATTTTGCGGCTCATCCAAGATCACGATGGGGTGAGTCGCCTGAATGAACTCGATAGGCTTCATGCCCGTCTCGCGCATCTGGTTGATGACGTTGCCTTTGCTTTTTTTCTTGGCTTTGCTGGCATCTGCGTTGCCGTTCACTTCCGTTGAATCCTTGGCAAACGCATCAATGTTGATGACTAGAATCTGGATCGCATCCGACAGAGCAAAGTTGCGTAGCTGGTTGACCCTCGCCGAGTCATACATCGTGAACTCGACACGCTCATAGTCATACAGTGTCTGGAAGTGTTCTCTGGTGATTTTCAGGCTATTGAGCACCCCTTCGCGGATAGCTACCGAAGGAACCACGATCACAAACTTTTTGAAGCCGTAGGTTTTCGATAGCTCGTGAATGGTGCGCAGGTAAACGTAGGTTTTGCCGGTGCCCGTTTCCATCTCCACGGTGAAGTTGGGGAAACTGCCAACCGGCTTGCCGTCGTCCAGCTTCATGGTTTCCAGTACAGAGGAAGGTTCGATGCCATGCGCTTTCTGCACTGCGTTCAGATTTTTCAGCCACTGTTCGTCGGTAATAACGCGCTGGTTAGCTACGCCGCGCTCGGTCAGTTGCAAACTGGAAAGCGCATCGTCCCGAGACACAGTGATATGCGAAGCATCCGGTTGCCCCTCAAACAAAGCCACCACGGCCTGGATAGCTTCGAGTTGAAAATCCTGGTTGGCGTCGAATTGAAGCTTCATCAAACGCCCCCTCCCAAATTCCGCAAGCTATTCATCCAGCCTCGAAAATGCGGGCACTCTTTTTCCATCGTGACCAATGTCACCCGTTCGGCTGCCAACGGCCCGTGGCGTGTTTTTTTATAGCCTGGCCGTAGCAACTGTTCCAATCGCCGAGACGGCTTGGTTTCAATACTGTCGTTGATGTGTTCCGGTGTCGCAAAAGCCGCCCGCACATTGGCCAACTCTCGCAAGCTGGCCGACCAACCAGGCTCGGTCTGTGCCAGCGCCTGGGTGTCTGAGAACAGCAAGCCTTCATACTCGTAGGGCTGGATATGTGCAATGAAACGCTCTGGCCTACAGTCCACATACGCCACCAATGCCTCGTGCAACTTCGCGTTGAGATGTTTCACCCGACTTTCCATATCAGGCTTGGCCTTGGCCTCATCGAAACCGGGGAACGATGTATCCAGTCCATACAAATCAAGAAGCGTGGTCAGCACGCAATCAGGATTTTGTCGCAGGGTATTGCGGGCGTTGAACTTCAAGCGGTCGAAGTTGATCGACCCACCCCGTGCCTCCTGAGAGGTTTTCAGCATCTGTGGTTTCACGAAAACCTGAAAGTGGCGCAGGGCTGGCGCCACCAAGCGCTTGATGAACTGCTCCTCGGTAGGGCCTTCGGCGAAAACGATAACCTCCACCATTACGGCCTCCCGCCCAGCACATTGCGCTTCCAAAGCTCACCCATGGAATACTGCTCCAGCCAACCGGAAAGTTCATCTTGCGTAAAGCGGCGAAAAGTCGATGCACCATCCACTTGGTCGACCACAATCACGTCATCAGGCGTCAGCTCATTCAGTAGTTCTACTGATTGGGTAGACACAATCATTTGCCGCTTTTCCGCAACTTGCTTGAACATGTCGGCCAGTACCGAAATGGCATAGGGATGCAAACCCAACTCAGGCTCATCGATCAACACCGTTTCAGGCAGCCTGTACCACGGCTGCAGCAACAGCGTGGCTAAGCAAATGAAACGTAAGGTGCCGTCAGACAACATATGCGCTTTGAATGGCGTGTCTGGGTTGCCTTTTTGCAACCACTCCAGTTCAACCGTTTCCACCTCTCCCGGTCGATGCACAAAATCATCGAAAAACGGGGCAACCAATCGAATGGTTCCAACGATATTAAGGTACTCGGGTTCGTGATCCTGCTTCAGCATGCGCAGATAGGCCGCCAAATTGCCCGCATCCGGCTTCAAGCGCAGATTGTCATTGGCGGCATGTTTTTGTTTGACTTTGGCACGTTCGCTGGTGTCGTGAAAATGATAGACACGCCAATTGGTCACAGATTTGCGGACGTAGGGGGAATAGCTGTCATTCGCCCCTTTTAGTTTTGATTCATCATGCCCTGAACCCAGAGATGCGCTGTAAGAGCCAGGACGCATAGAACCGGCATACCAGCTTTGCTCATTTTCAAACACCAGTCGGTTGTCTGATGTGGGTATCAAATCAAATTTATAGCCATTGCTCGCAAAATAGAACTCTGCGTGTAACCGCTCTGTCAAAGTGCGCCCACCATGCAACATCGCATCTGGTCCGCCTTGCGTTTGTACAAAAAGCTGCAAACGTTCTTCAACGATTTCGTTCAAGAGTCGAAACAATCCTATGAAATTACTCTTGCCTGCACCGTTGGCACCGATCAGCACATTCAGCTCCCGCAGCGGGAAATCCCGCAACTCACGGATGGACTTGTAACCAGTCACGGTCAAAGAGCGAACACTAGACATGGTGCGACCTCATAGACAAGTGAACCTGATACCGGCGTCGCGGCACTGCAAGTCAAGGTTGGTCTTGAGTTCGTCGCTGTCGTGGAACACGCCGTCGATGGCGATGATCTCGCGTGGCTTCAATGCCACCAGTGGCTGGATCATCGCATCGGTGAACGATTCCAGAACGAACAGCATCTTGCGCTCGTGAATGGCGAATACTTTGCAGCCAGCCACATCAAGGGTTTCAATGGGCGTGGTCAACTCCTGGCCAAACTTCAGCAGCAATTCGTAAAGCATGTGTTCGACTTCAGCACCTTCTTTTTCAGACTTGGCGAACATCAGAATTTGCTCGGCTAGTTGCTCGGGTGTGTCAATGCCGTCGCCGCGCCATTGCTTGAAGTTGGAGGGGGTGAGGAGGAAGGACTTGAAGCCGAGGTTGGCTGGCGCAGGCGTCGCGAGGTCGGCAGCAGCGTTGGTACGTTCGATGCTCCGCTTGATCCTTTCACTGCAAACCTCTGCGAGGGTGGCAAAGCCCGCTTTTCCTGCATCACTGTCCGGTTCGATAAACTCAGGCAACTGGATGCAAACAAAACGGCGGGCAGAGCCTTCGTCCTGATTGACATTCACAACCGCCTGCCCCATGGTTCCCGTCCCCGCGAAAAAATCAAGGATCAGATCGTCTCCCCGAGTCGCCATTTGAATGATTCGGCGCATGAGAAATGGCGACTTCGGGTAATCAAAGAATCCGCCCTCGAACAGCTCCTTGAACTCACGCTTCCCCACATCAGTGGAAATTTCGCCGCCCCTCCAGAACGACTTGGATTTTGATGTGCGCTCAAAAAGTTCGTCGTCGTCTTCTTCTTCTTCTTCATCGGCCTCTGTTTCTGCAGCATCTGGTTCAAGATACACACGGTAGTCAACATCCCAGCGGCATTTAGACTCAGAATACCTTGCCTCAAGGATTGAGAGATTCTTTGCAACTGAGTCTTTGCCCCAGCGCCAGCGGCCTTCACTTCCATCGCCTCTCTTTGGCAGAATTTCCACATCGTTTGTGGCCTGCCGGGTCAATGAAAGCTTCTTCGTACTTTCGTTGTGAAAGATGGGGAAGAACATCTTTGGCCTATCCTTCCGCTGATCTTGGGAACCCCGCTTACGAAGGTCGCGTAGCGCATATTTTTTACCGCGTAAATCTGTGTACTTGTAGCTCTTCAATTGCTCCTCAGTCAGTGGCAGCCCGTGTGACTCAAACCCATTGCGCGAAAAGACAAGTAGGTACTCGTGGCAAGTAGCAACATTCTTCTTGTCATTTCTGCCTTTCAGATTATTGATGACCACGAGCTGAGCTACGAAGTGTTCATCGCCGAAGACCTCGTTCATCAACAGCCGCAGGTTGTGCACCTCATTGTCATCGCACGACACGAAGATCACCCCATCCTCGCGCAACAGATTGCGCGCGATGTACAGGCGCGGCAGCATCATCGACAGCCAGTTGCTGTGGTAATGACCGCTCTCCTTGCTGTTCTTGCGGAAAAAACCCTCGCGCATCAGCGTGCCGTCATCGCTCAGGTCGTTGATGCGGCGCAGGTAGTCTTCCTTGCTTTCCTGAAAGCGGTCGGGGTAGATGAAACTGTCCGAGCCGGTGTTGTAGGGCGGGTCGATATAAATCAGTTTGACCTTGCCGAAGTAGGCTTTCTGCAAGACCTTCAGCACTTCCAGATTTTCGCCCTCGATGAATACATGCTGCGCCTCGTCGAAGTTGATCGACAGGTCGCGCTGTGGCCGCAGCGTGGCGCTGGATGGCGTTTGCAGTACCTTGTAGGCATTGGCCTTGCCCGCCCAGGTCAAGGCATAGCGCTCGCCACCTTCAATCAGGGCTTCGCCCCCGAGTGCGCGTTTGAGCGCGGATACGTCGAGCTGGCCTTCGGAGAAGGCTTCGGGGATCAGTGCCGCCAGTTGTGCGCGGCGCTCCGCAGCGGGGTCAGGCGATTGGCCAATGTCGCTTGCGTCGGTCATCGGGTCAGTCATGGTTTCTTGTCTACGGTGGGTTTCTACGTGGCATTCATCAAAGCGCCCTGCTCGGGTATGGCATTGCCCCGGAATCAGTACATTCACCATATTTGTACTTTGGATATGCAGCAATGTACAGTAAAGTCCAAGGGCATCCGATGGCAAAGGCACCACGCTTGGTGCCACGTCACACCAGGGAGAAAAGAATGACCCGTCATTACTCGATCAAAGACTTTTTCCGGCAGATGGTGAATGCGCCGCATGAGTGAGTTTGACTCCCTGACCTTGGCCCTTGAGCCATGGTTCGATACCCCACTCTCCGGCTTGCCTGATGCAATTCGCCAGCGCGTCGAGGAGGAGTTTTTCCCCATACCGTGGGACGACCTGTCGGCAGAACAACGGCATAGTGGGACGCTGCAGATGGACTATCAACGAGACCCCGCCACGGAACAGGATCGGCAATTTTGGTGGGATTTTTTTGAACGCATTGCTGCCATCAAGAAGCAGATTGCGGAATGGGGCGCGGTTGCCACCCCCTCGGCCACCGAACTCGCGCTCAAGGAAACGCGACTGACGGATCTCAAGCAAGAACTTGCCCGGATGGAAACCCAGAAGAGGCAAGCGCGGGGCGATTACTTTCCAACGCGCAGGCCGGTCGATAGCGAGCAAGAGCCCGCCCCGACATCGCCAGACTCACCCATTCTGTACATCGCATATCCCAAGGCTATGGGCCAATTGGCCAAACGGCTTGGTGCAACGCCCGAAGAATTGGCCGCGTGGATTTGGGCGGGGCCGGAAGATGGCGGCATTGCGGCCTACCTGAACGCCAATGAGCTTGATCCGCCACCACGGTTTCATTTCAGTGTCGGTAGCGAAGATCACGACTACGTGTCGCCCCTAATGGCTTGCTGGTTTCATGCGGATGAAATTGACCAATTTACGCCTGCAGACCGCTACCTCACTGGCAAGGCATTGATCGAGCGCTGGCGCGATACGCCGGGGTTGCATGCAGAAGCATTTATCCGGACCAAGATCGCGGAGTCTCGGTTGTTTGATACGCATCCGATTTACGGGGGAACACGAGGGACGTTTTCAGAGCACGCCGACTACCCGCCGCTGACCAGCGGACTGTTTTTGTTGTCGCAGGTAGAGCAAATTGAAGCTGAGGATTTTGACAAGCAAAATGAACGCGAAGATTCTGAAGTAACGACCACTGAGAATACAAAACCTGACTCGGATTTGGGGTCACCAGAATGGCGCAGTAATGCCGCACGCACTGCTGCCAACGCCAGACACGACCAGCCAGGTGGCAGCCGAGACAAGCAAAGGCAAGTTCAAGAGATTTGGGCAAGCGGCAAATATTCCTCTCGCGATCTCTGTGCTGAACAGGAGTGCGCCGCAATCGGGATGTCATTTGCTGCGGCACGCCGTGCCCTGGTCAACCAGCCCGAGCCTAGTCGCTGCTGAGCATCGGCTAGTCGGTGCTACGCATCTGGGCTTCACGCCGGGAGGTCGTGACGGTTCAATCGCTGCATGTTCAACAACGCCCTACAAGGTGCAAACATGCTGCAAACCATCTTTCGGCTTCCCGCCGTCAAGTCCGGGTCAGGTTATTCCCGCTCCACAATTTATCTGCGAATCACCCAAGGTCTGTGGACAAAGCAAGTTATCTTGGGTCCGCGCTGCGTCGGCTGGCCTGAAAACGAGGTCGCTGCGCTGAACGCGGCACGTATCTCCGGCAAGTCCGACGACGACATCCGCACCCTCGTGGTAAAGCTGGAAGCCGCCCGCAAGACTGCGGCGTAAAGGTGGCGGTGATGAGTGCGCCCGCGACAGTTTCTGCGCAGGATACCGTGGAAACCGACGTAACCGATAAAACCTACGCCGTCAGCAATGGTGAATTTTTGCTGGCAGTGTTTGGCAACGCGTTGGCCGACGCGCGCCCGGTGGTGGTTGGCTTCGAGGGGAACCCCGCCACCGCGCCCGGCAAAGCATGGTTTGGCAAGCCGTGGATGAATGATTCCGACTTGACCAGCACCCTGCCAGCCAACAGCAACAACTACTTCAGCCTTGCCATCTTCCGACCCGACGAAGCCGGTCAATACAGGCGGCAGAAAGCACGCTTTCACGCCCTGTACTCGGTCATGCTCGATGACGTGGGCACCAAGGTGGCCATGGAGCGGCTGACTTTGCCCCCGTCGTGGTTGATTGAGACTTCGGCGGGCAACCATCAGGCCGGGTATCTGCTGAGTGAACCGATAGCAGACGGTGCTACCGCTGACCGGCTGATGAATGCCATCGTCGCCGCCGGTCTGTGCGACCCTGGCGCGAATGGCCCGATGGCGCGGCTGGCCCGATTGCCGGTTGCGGTTAACGGCAAGCACACGCCGCCGTTTGCCTGTCGGATGGTGGGGTGGTCGCCCGAGTTGCGCTATTCGATCAATGAACTGGTCGATGGCCTGCAACTGGAGCTCGCACCCGAGGGACGCGCCAAGCGGCAAAGCAGCCGCACCGCACAGGCCCGCCCCAGCGATGGCGATCCGGTCTGGATACCCCGCCCCGATGAAAACAGCGTGCTGGTGGCATTGCGCGACCGTGGCCTGTACAAGGTGCCGCTGGGCGATGGCAAGCACGACATCACCTGCCCCTGGGTGCAGGAACACACCGGCATGGTGGACGGCGGCACAGCCTATTTCGAGCCCGACGACAACTGGCCGATTGGCGGCTTCAAGTGTTTGCATGGGCATTGTGCGGATCGGCATGTTCGCGACCTGCTGCGCTTCGTGGACATCGAGGCCAACGCCGCGCGCATGAAACCCACGATTCGCGTCATGGCGGGGGAAATTCACCGCGTAGTGGACGCCGCCGAACGTGAGCTGGCCCACTCACGGCGACATTACCAGCGCGGCGGGCTGATCGTCACCGTGGTGACCGACCCCGGCACCCGCGAGACCCGTGTGCAAGACATCAGCCCGCCAGCCCTGGTGCGCGCCTTGGCTGGCGCTGCCACCTGGGAACGCTTCGACGCACGCTCTGAAGACTGGATGCGTATTGACCCGCCGGGGCGCCACGCAGCGGTGCTGTTTGACTCCACCAGCTATCGCCATCTACCGGTCCTCAGCGGCCTGACGCGGCAACCCTATCTGCGCCCGGATGGCAGCCTGATGATGGCGGCGGGCTATGACCTGTCCACCGGCATGTTTGGGGTGTTTGACGCACGGGAGTTTTGCATCCCGGAGAACCCGACGCGCGCTGATGCCGAGGCCGAATTGGTTACTCTGAAAGACCTGTTGACGGAATTCAGCCCGGGCCGCGCTTGCGACCTTAGCGCCACTTTGGCGGCCATGCTGACCGCAGCCGTGCGCCCCAGCCTGGCCCATGCGCCGATGATCCATGTGCGGGCGCATATGGTGGGTTCCGGCAAGTCGTACCTGTGCGAGTTGATTACGGCTTTTGCCACGCCACAGCAGGGAACACCCACCACCTTTCCAGGCGACGATGAAGAATGCCGAAAACTTTTGTTGGCAGAGTTGTTGCGCGCTCCGGCGGTGATTGAGTTTGACAACCTCACCGGCGATCTGGTGGCACACAAAAGCCTGTGCATGGTGCTGACATCGGAGCATATGAGCGGACGCATTCTGGGCGTTTCCAAGACCGCCACCGTCAATACCCGCGCCCTGTTTTTGTCCAGCGGCAACAACGTCGGGCCGGTGCAGGACATGACCCGGCGCTGCATCACGATCAACCTGTCGCCCGACTGTGAAGTACCGGCGGCGCGCAGCTTTGAGCGGCCCGACTTGGTGCGCGATGTGTTGCGTGAGCGTGGCCTGTACGTGTCGGCGGCATTGACCATCGTGCGGGCGTGGATCGTGGCCGGAAGGCCGAAGACCGTTTGCAAGTCGCTGGCGGGTTATGGCGACTGGTCTGACCTGTGCCGCCAGCCATTGCTTTGGCTGGGCCTGTCCGACCCGACGGAATCGGTATTCGAAGCCATGGCCGAAGACCCCGACCGTAAGACGCTGGCTCGCATCCTGACTGCATGGCAATCGGTATTCGGCAAGACTCCTGCCATGGTGCGCGATGCCGTCAAACAGGCATCGATGTTCCAGGACGAGCATACCGAATTGCGCGAGGTGCTGCGCGACATTGCCGACGAACGCGGTGAGATCAACCGCCGCAAGCTGGGCTGGTGGATACGGCGGCACGCCGGTCGCATCGTCGGTGGCCTGCGCTTTGTCCGTGCCAGCGGCAACCGCTCAGCGGAAGCCTGGCAAGTTGAATCGGTTTCGCCGCTTTCGCCGGTTGTAGTTCCGCCGGTCGCGATAAGTGTCAGCGGTGGTGAGGATGGCAGCAATGCCTACGCCCGTGCCAGTCGCGGCGCATGACTTACATGACCGAGCAAGCCCATGCGTAAACACCACCCCAACCCCCGCCTCGCCAAAATCCATCGGAACTACACCGTGGAAGAGGTCGCCGCCCTGTTTGGCGTGCACAAGAACACCGTGCGCGAATGGGTCAAGCGCGGCCTCCCGGTCAGCGATGACAAACGCCCAATGTTGATCTTGGGCCGAGCGTTGTTTGAGTTTCTTCAGACCCGCAGGGCAAAGAACAAGCGGCCCTGCCAGTCGGATGAAATCTATTGCTTGCGCTGTCGCATCCCCCAGCATCCGGCGGGCGATATGGCCGAATATCAGCCGGTGACGACCACCACCGGGAACCTGATCGGCATCTGCCCCAGTTGCGAAACCATGATGTACCGGCGGGTCAGTCTGGCCAAGTTGGATCAGTTTCGCGCCCAGTTGGACATCACGATGCCGCAGGCACTGCCACACATAGACGAGAGCACTCAGCCCTGCGTAAACAGTGACTTGAAATAAGGAGCATCAAACATGACAACGCACAACGCCAATAACGAACGCATCAAGCGCCGCTACTTCGCCTATCTGAAGGAAGCCATGCGCCACAGCGAGCCGACCCTGGACGCGGTCGCCAAGGCTTTGGCTCGATTTGAGGCCGATACGAAATACCGGGATTTCAAGGCGTTTCACTTTGAGCAGGCCATTGCGTTCAAGCGCCATCTGACCGAACAAAAGAACCAGCAGACCGGCGAAAAGCTGAGTAAAGCGACCCTGCACGCCACGCTGGCGCAGGTCAAACGCTTCTTTCACTGGCTCGCCGGGCAACCGGGCTACAAGTCGGGTTTTCAATATTCCGATGCCGACTATTTCAATCTGTCTGAGAAGGACGTGCGCGTGGCAACCGCCAAGCGTGAACAGGTCGGGCCAACAGTGGAGCAGGCAAAGCACGTCATCGCCATGATGCCAGCCAGTAACGACATCGAACGCCGGGACCGCGCGCTGATTGCCTTCACGCTTTTGACTGGCGCGCGGGACAGTGCCATTGCCTCCATGAAACTCAAGCATGTGAATCTGGTCGCGGGCTGCGTCGAGCAAGACGCGCGTGAGGTGAAAACGAAGTTCAGCAAGACTTTTACAACCTACTTTTTTCCGGTCGGGGACGAGATTCACCAGATCGTGGCGGGCTGGGTGGCGTATCTCAGGGAAGAGTTGCTGTGGGGTAATGACGATCCACTCTTTCCGGCGACGCGCATTGCCCTGGGTGTCACGCGAAAGTTTGAGGCGGCTGGACTGGATCGGGTGCACTGGAGCAGCGCGGCGCGCATTCGCACGATCTTTCTCAATGCCTTTACCAGCGCCGGGCTGCCGTATTTCAACCCGCACAGTTTTCGCAATACGCTGGTGCGGCTCGGCCAGACCATTTGCCAGACACCGGAAGATTTCAAGGCATGGAGTCAGAACTTGGGGCATGACAAGGTGCTGACGACTTTTCTGAGCTATGGCCAGGTTGAGAGCCCCCGCCAGGGGGCAATCATCCGGGGGTTGGGTGCGCCACAGCCCACAAAGCTAACGGACGTGAACGAATTTGCCAAGGCCATCGCGCGCGAAATGCGCGACTTGGAGCGCGGCTGAGGGCACCCCCTTGGGGGGCAGACGGGCAGACCGCGCGGGCCAATGCCGCGCAGCGGCGAGGCCCAGGGTGGGCGGGGCACACACGACATGACTGGCCGCAGGCCACTGACCAACCACACAGCGCGCAGCGCCTGACTGATGCCACGGTGCAGGCACACGACAGTTTCCAGCGAAGGCCACTTTGCATAACGCCTTATTTGGAAACCCGTGAGGGCGCGCAGCGGTGCGTGGCACAAAATGTAGCTTTAGCGCAATGACTGCCACGCACTTTCCAAATGGGGGCGTTATGTAAAAGCGAAGCGGGTGCCGCAGCGGGGGTGCATCACAGGTACACGCAGGCGATGACTGTTCCAGCACGATGCGCAAGCGAGCCGACACCAATATCTGCGCTCCAGCGCACTGGCTGACACTTGCGAAGCACTGGCGATGTATCTCCCCAGCATCTGCGCGTGGTGAAGCCGAACCGCGCGCACTGACCAACACTACAACGCTGGCAAACAGGAAGCGGTGATGCTGGGTGGGCTGAACCGTAGCGCTGCGCCAGCGGCGGCAGCGCGTAGGGGCAGAACACACGGCATGACCGCGCTGGTCGATGTGGCACTTCCTCTCGCAGGCGGCAGCGTGTCTCCTGGCCTGGGCGGTATTCCGCCGTGGCCTCTGACTGACGTTACAGCGCTTGCAAACAGAAAGCGGTGATGTTGGGTGCGTTGCCACCAGCGCGAAGCGCCATTCAGCAGGCAGCGTGCCCGGCATGACCGCGCTGGTGGGGGCCAGCACTTCCTATCGAGCGCCAAAGGATCGTCGATGTCTGCCGCCTTCTCGGCGGCTGATTGTCACTTGCGAAGGACTGTTGATGATGTCATGCAGTCTTGCGTTGAAACGCCAGCACTTTGCCGGTAGTGCAGTTGTCCAGGTAGTCCGACCAATCCTGCATCATCGTGGCGCGTTGCTTGAGATAGGTCGCATGGTTGTACGCCGCGCTCACTTCATCACGTTCCTGATGCGCCAACTGCAGTTCAATGTGGGCGTGGTCGAATCCCATCTCGTGCAACAGCGTTGACGCAACACCCCGGAATCCATGCCCGGTCATACGACCCTTGTAGCCCATGCGCTCCAAGGCTTTGAGGATGGTGTTGTTGCTCATGCACTTTTGGTGATCCCGCTCGCCTGGAAACAGCATTGGGCTGTGGCCGCTAATCAACTGCAATGTCTTGAGCAGGTTCACCGCCTGCGTGGACAACGGCACGATGTGGAGAATCTTCATCTTCATGCGCTCCGCCGGTATGTCCCAGCGCGCCCCTTCAATGTCGAATTCCGCCCAGCGCGCACCAATCAATTCTGTGGTGCGGACAAAAGTCATCGCCATCAACTTCATCGCCAATCGGGTGCAGGCTGCACCTTTGTAGGCTTCAATGTGGCGCAACAGTGCGGGCAGCTCTTTGCCGTCGATTCGGGCCAGATTTTTCTTTTGACGTGATGCCAGCACATCGCTGGGCTTGATGTCAGTCGCCGGGTTGCGCTTGGCCAGCCCATGCGCAATGGCGTAGCGAAACACCTGGCCGGAAGTCTGCAGCGCCCGCTTGGCAAGATCGTTGACACCACGCGCCTCGATTGCCTTGAGCATGGCCACCAGCTCCTGTGCCTCAACTTCGGCCACCGGTCGCGCACCGATGTGCGGAAACACATTGGCCTCAAAGCGGCGCATCACCTGACCGGCGTGCTGCTCGCTACGCGCAGGCTTCCAGTGTGCCCACCACATGCGCGCTACCGTCTCAAATGAATTTTCAGCAGCCGTTCGACTTGCCACCTTGTCGGCCTTGCGGATCGCCATGGGGTCATCGCCTGCCGCCAGAACTTTGCGCGCCTTCTCCATGCCATCGCGGGCCTGCGCCAGCGAAACGTCGGGGTAGGCTCCCAGCGACATCACCTTTTCTTTGCCAAGCACCCGGTATTTCCAGCGCCACAGCTTGGACCCCGCCGGATTGACCAGCAGGTACATCCCCTTGCTGTCGCTCAACTTGACGGGTTTATCGCCAGGTTTGGCTTTTTTGATGGCGGTGTCGGTAAGAGGCATGAACGGCTCCAAAGGTGGCATTTGCGGCGATACCCCCAGTTGGATACCCCCATGCCCCCAAAGATACCCCCATTAGGCATCGGCTGGCAATACCCCTCGTTGGACGTTAGAAAACAAAAAAGCCCCGTAGAACGGGGCTTTTAGGGGTGTGTTTTGGACTGCAAAAAACAGTCTAAAACGCATCTTTGGCGGAGCGGACGGGACTCGAACCCGCGATACCTGGCGTGACAGGCCGGTATTATATCCAACTGAACTAACACTCCTGGTAGATAGCGTTTGCAAAGCAGACTGGCTGCTGAACCAAGTGCTAACGACTTGTTGCCTTGTGCATCACTTCCAAAAAAGAAGCAATGAATGCTGGCGACCCCACGGGGATTCGAACCCCGGTACCTACCGTGAAAGGGTAGTGTCCTAGGCCTCTAGACGATGGGGTCAAAACCTTGGAACTTGTCCGATCAGGCTGTCTGCTTTTACACAAGCGGCCTGACAAAAAACGCTACTAAATTTTTCAACAATTTTTGGTGGAGGTAAGCGGGATCGAACCGCTGACCTCTTGCATGCCATGCAAGCGCTCTCCCAGCTGAGCTATACCCCCCAATGTTTCCCCAAAATTGCAGCATTGCCTAGAAGGCTTCACTACAACTGTCGAGCTTTTGATTATAGCCCGAAAAAGTGGGCATTTCAAATCGGCGTGTCGCGCTCAGGCTAGAGTCAGACGGCCCGCAGGCGGGCGAGCACATCTTCACGCGTCATCAGCTCAAGAATCGCGTCGAGTGAAGGGGTTTGAGGTGTACCCATGACCAGCACGCGCACCGGCATAGCGAGTTGCGGCATCTTCAGGCCAGTATCAAGCAGCAGCTGCTTGATGGCGGCTGCGATGGCGGGCTTGCTCCACTCACAGGTTGTAAGTAGCTCGGCCAGCTTGGCAAGCGCAGGGCGCACAGACTCAGTCACATGCGTGCTGATGTCGTCAAGGCTGGCTTGGGCCCCCATCACCAGCAACTGCAACCAGCTAGACAGTTCAACCAGCGTGCTGCAGCGGTCCTTGAACAGGCCGCAACCGCGCGTGAGACGTGCAGCATTGAGGCTCAAGCCTTGCGTTGACAGGAAGGGCTTTACCAGTTGGGCCAATGTTTCGTCCGGCATAGCCTTGAGGTGCTGGGCGTTGACCCAGCGCAGCTTGGCTTCATCGAACTGCGCGGCGCTTTTGCCGAGGTGGTCAAGGTTGAACCACTGCACGAATTGCCCGCGCGTGAAGATCTCGTCATCACCATGGCTCCAGCCCAGGCGCGCCAAGTAGTTGACCATGGCATCGGGCAGGTAGCCTTCAAGAGCGTATTGAGTGACGGGCTTGGCGCCATTGCGCTTGGACATCTTCACAATATGTTTTTCTCCCTGCTCGTCAACCGATTCAGTCATCACGGTAGGCAGGTGCGCATATACGGGCACCTCTTTGCCGAGGGCACAAAAGATATTGATCTGGCGCGGCGTGTTGTTGACATGGTCGTCGCCGCG
>JBKJOH010000237.1:0-2845 GCA_046593295.1 Polaromonas sp.
AAAGTCGCGCACCTCGGTATTGCGCCACATCCAAGCCGGAAAACGCTGAAAGCCCGACAAGGCAGCTACGGCATCGGGGTCATTCGATAAGCCGCGCACGTAGCGGTTAACGCGCCAGGCGTCGGGCCAGTCGGCTTCCACGGCGACGGCAGTGAAGCCTTTCTCGGTAATCAGGCGTCGGGTAATGGTGGCACGCTCGCGATAGAACTCCCGCGAGCCGTGCGAGGCTTCGCCGAGCAGGGCAAAGCGCGCTGGTCCTATGAGTCGCAACAGGGCGTCGTAATCGTTCGCTGCGCCAGTCAGCGGCTGCAGATGCTGCCTCAGGTCTTCAATCAGGGGGCCTTGGGTACGGGCGGCATGCTCGGATGGCGGGGCTGCGATTTTTGAGCGGGTCAACAGCGCATGTTCACGGCGAGCCTCCTCCAGCAGCGTGCGCACCTCGTCGTCGCTAGCCTGGGGGAATTTTTCATACCACAGGCCGACAGCGCGAAACGGCTCAGGCGTTGCGGCGCAGACGACCTCGTCGGCTTCATCGCGAAGCGTCTGGCAGGTGTCCCCGGCACCCACCGGCACGGCGACCACCAAATGGGCCGGATGCTGCTGGCGAATGGCCAGCACGGCCGCGCGCATGGTCGCGCCTGTGGCCAGTCCGTCATCTACCACGATCACGGTGCGGCCAGCAAGGCTGACAGCCGGGCGCTGGCTGCGGTAAAGCTGCTCGCGCCGCACCAGCTCGGCCTGCTCACGCGCGACTACTTCAGCCACCGCCTCGGGCGAGACCGTCGGGCCGGGCAAGAGCGTCATGACGCGCACGCCGCCACTGGCGATGGCACCCATGGCGTATTCCTCATGACCGGGAAAGCCAAGCTTGCGCACCACAAAAATGTCAAGCGGGACTTGCAGTGCGCGTGCCACCTCAAAGCCTACGGCTACGCCGCCGCGCGGCAGGGCAAGCACCAGCAGATTGGGGTGACCGCGGTAGTGCGCCAGTTTCTCGGCCAGCACGCGGCCGGCATGGTGGCGGTCTTCAAAGGGCAGGACAATGTCCGTCATGATGCATGCTCGATCAGTTGCTTGCCCGTCAGGTGGGTGCTGAACCAGGAAGTCGCCAATTCGGCCACCTGCTCCAGCGCGCCACGCTCCTCAAACAGGTGCGTGGCGCCGGGGACGACAGCGAGTTCTTTGTCGCAGCTCAGTAGCAGCAAGGCTTGCTCGTTGAGCCCAATGACTCCGTAGTCGGCACCGCCGACGATTAGCAGAGTGGGTGCCGTGACGGTCGCCAGTGCCACAGATCCAGCCAGGTCCGGGCGGCCGCCACGCGACACCACGGCGGCGATATGCTTGCCCAGTCGGGCTGCGGCAATGATGGCCGCCGCGCTGCCGGTACTGGCCCCAAAATAGCCGATGGACGCATGCTGCAATCCGGGCTGCAATACTGCCCAAGCGGTCGCGTCCTGCATGCGCTGGGTCAGCAGGGCAATGTCGAAGCGATGCTCGCGGGTGTGCAAGTCGACCTGCTCTTCCTGCGCAGTGAGCAGGTCAAATAGCAGGGTGGCAATTCCCGCCTGCTGGAGCCTTTGCGCGACCTGCCGGTTGCGGGCACTGTGGCGGCCGCTGCCACTGCCGTGGGCGAACAGTACCAAGCCGGTAAAGCTGGAAGGCAGCACGAGGTCGCCGTAAAGGGATACGTCGCCACTGGGAATGCGAATTTCACGGGTTACGGGGGCTTGCGCGGGCATGTTCATGACCATATCCAAGTAAATCTTCAGCCTACAGTGAACCAGAATGTCAGGCCATCAAGTTTTTCCGATTTCCGTGTAAGCTAACTGCCCGGCTCCTCGGTGCGAGTCAGCGGGTCGGGTGCGCCAGTTCGCGCTCGACGCGTTGCTCCAGCTCTGTCAGGCTGAAGCTGGTAAGGTCCAGATCGTGCGTGCTGGACAACAGGCGTGCAGTGACTGCACCAAGTTCGGTCTTGAGTTCGCCCAAAAATGGGCTGGATGCAAAAATGACCAGCGAACGGTAGCCGCCTTGTTGAGCTTGTCGTTCCAGATGATCCGACAGTTCGCGCGCAAATCGCATGTGCTCCTTCTTCTTCGCATTTATGCGTGGCGTATAGGCTGCGCCGCCGAAAGTGCTGTCCATGCTCTCGTGGCCGGCACGATCGTCAGCCAGGTCGCTGATTTTGCTGCGGCTCTTCATGTGTTCAAAACTTTCGAGAATTACCATCGGACTGCCGCGTTCGTGCTGCAAAAGTCGTGCGTGGGTGGCATTGGCAATCAAAATAAAATTGGGTTTCATGTTCTTCTCCGTGCAGGTTGTGAGCAGTACCCAAAGGTTGTGACCAAGAGGGCTTTTTGTCGCATGGTGGTGCATACCTGGCACCGCCATGTTCAGGGCGGCAACTGAATCATCAAGTAAGATTTTTCGTACTCATCACCGTATTCATCACATTTGGCCATCAGTCTGTCTTTGTTGAAGTGGGGGGCGCACCCGCTGAAAAAAGTAATGGTGATACCGTTTTATCAACGAATCACATCCAGACTTAGGGAGCCCCCGGTTTGCGGGTATTTGTAAATCGTGTCGTTGAGGTAGCGCGATACCTCCGTGATGTCGGCATCGCTCCATGCGAGCCCGGCGATCCCTTGCCACCGGCGCACCTGCACCTTGATGCTTTCCCAGTCGGTGGCCTGCTTGTCGTTGCGCCAGTGCATCTGCGAAGTGTGGCAAGTGATGCAGTGGGTGGTGTAGAGCAGTTCTCCCCGGGTGGGCGAGGGTTGGGGCTGGACTTGTGCCATGGTGCCTGCGCCGGCCAAGGCAGCAGCGGCGGCCAACGCAGCGCGCAGCA
>JBKJOH010000062.1:0-3540 GCA_046593295.1 Polaromonas sp.
TGACCATCATCCGCAAGATCCGCGACCACGGCATCACCGTGATCCTGATCGAGCACCACATGGATGTGGTGATGAGCTTGTGCGACACCGTCTCGGTGCTCGACTTCGGCCAAAAAATCTTCGAAGGCAAGCCCGCCGATGTGCAGGCTGATGAAAAAGTTATCGAGGCATACCTCGGTGCTATGGCTACCTAATGGGCGCACCCAGAATCCTAGAGGAATTGAAAAATGTTGAGCATAAAAAATCTGGAAGCCGGTTACGGCAAGGTGCAGGTCCTGCACGGCATTTCGATGGAAGTGCCCAAGGGCAAGGTCGTCACGCTGATTGGCTCCAACGGCGCCGGCAAAACCACCACCATGCGCGCCATATCGGGAATGATCAAGCCGACTGCCGGCGAGATCTACCTGCACGGCAAGCGTATCGATGGCCTGGAGTCCTACGACATCGCCAAACAGGGCCTGGCCCATGCCCCCGAAGGTCGGCGCGTGTTTGCCACCATGTCGGTCACCGACAACCTGCTGCTGGGTGCCTTCCCGCGCCTGACGGGCAGCCGTCCCAAGGGTGATGTGCAGGGCGATCTTGAGCGCGCGATGGATCTTTTTCCGCGCCTCAAGGAGCGCCGCACGCAACTGGCCGGCACGCTGTCGGGTGGTGAGCAGCAAATGCTGGCCATGGCACGCGCCGTGATGTTGAATCCTGAAATCGTGCTGTTCGACGAGCCGTCGATGGGCTTGGCACCTATTCTTGTTGAAGAGGTTTTCCGCATCATTGCCGACCTTAAATCACGCGGCGTGACCATGCTGCTGGTGGAGCAGTTTGCAGCTGCGGCGTTGAAGGTCGCCGACTACGGCTATGTGCTGGAAAACGGGCGTATCTCGGTGCATGGCGAGGCTTCAAAGCTGCGTGACGATCCGGCCGTGAAAGCCGCCTATCTGGGTGGCTCCGGGCATTGATGCGCCCCTGCTTTCCGGGATAGGTGAGCTTCGGACGCCCTTGAGCGCAAGCTTACCGGGTGGGTCAGAGCAGCAGCGGCGGCTTGGTTGATGCAGCGTACCGTTGTGCGCAGGACGAGGTTGCCAAAGGCCTTGTAATCGGCGCGGATATTTTTCATGCAGGCTCCGGAAATTTGATGTGGCGCCAGGGCGCTGTGTGGTTCTAAAAGTGCCATTTTTGGTTAACACAGGTGTAGGAATTCCGGTCCCGAAATGGACCAAACTTGATTTGAAAATACTGATCTGAAGAGGCAGTGTTTGACGCTTCAGAGAAGCCATCAGGCTCGCTTAAAAGCCGGTAAAGCCCAGCAGCTCGAACCCATGCGGATGGGTGTTGCCGGGCAACAGTTGCCCGTGAACCGCCCCCGACAGCTTATCGAGAATATATCCCCGCTCACTTGATCACCACACCCCAAGGTAATTTGCCAACTGCCACATCACGCAACTTGACATTGCGTACTGTGTCAATCACCGACACAGAGTTTGACCGCCCGTTGGCCACATAGAGTTTTTTTCCATCCGGCGTGAGTGCCATGTTCCATGGCCGTTGCGCCACTGGTACTGTTGCCACGATGGTGTTGCTGGACGTATCGATCACCGACACGCTGGCCTCACCACCGTTGGAAATATAGATCCGGCTGCCGTCAGGATGCACTGCGACCCCGTTCGCGCGCAACCCCGCCTTGATGCGAGCCACGATCTGGAAGGACTTCCCGTCAATGACGTATACCTCGTTGGTATTTTCGGTTGCCACATAAGCGCGACTGCCGTCTGGCAAAAAGCCGATGCCCCGTGGGCGCGCGCCCACGGCCACTTGCGCCACCTGCTTTCGCGCGACAAAGTCGATGACATCAACCGCGTCACCCTCTTCCGCACTGACAAAGATATACCGGCTATCCGGACTGAACACGGCATGCTCGGGATTGCGGCCGCGCACCTTGATGGCAAAGGCGAGTTTGTTGGTCGCCGTATCGGTGATGACGATTTCGTTGTTTTCTTCAACTGCGGCGGCCACCCAGCGCCCGTCGGGCGATATGGAAACACCTTCAGGCGACTCACCGAGGTCCACATGGCCAGCCATCTTGCGCTGACGCAGGTCGATCAGCTGTAGTCGGTTGTTCGGCTGGTCGCTGACGTAAAGCCAATGGTTGTCGGCGCCCACCGCAAGGCCGCGGGGTTTCTTGCCTGCAGCGATTTCTGATACGACTTGATCCGTTTCGGTATCGATTACGGTCACGGTGCCCGAGCCTTCATTGGGTACATAGGCAAATGGGGCAGCAAAGGCATAACCCGCACAAGCGGTCATGAGAGCGAGCAATACGCGCCGGACATATAAATGATTCAACATAATAACTTCCTGAAATTTGAAATTTGAAATTTGAAAAATCAAAAGAACAACGGAACTGCATCTAGAACGGGCGCAGCCAGATCCGCGAGAAAATGCCAACGCGACTCAGTCCATGCCACAGCGCGGCCAGTACATGTAGCGCGACGAGTGCAAGCAGCAACACCGCTGTCACCTTGTGCGCCAGATTGAACACTGCATACAGCGCCTTGTCGTCAGGTCCCCAGGGTAGCAACGTGAAGGCATTAAAGAGCTTCACCCCATGCCGACTGAAATTCGATGCCAGATAGCCCGATAGCGGCATCACCACCATGCCGACATACAAGACATGATGAGTGGCTGCTGCCAGCCGCTGCTGCCATGGCGGCATCACGGCGAGAGGCGGCGGAAGTGGGTGTCTGAGGCGCCAGTAGAGGCGCACAAGAATCAACAGGCCAATGACAAGTCCCGTGCTTTTATGCAGATTGATGAAATAGCCACGCGCTTGCGTATTGCGCGGAATGTCGCCCAGCCACCATCCAAATACAAACTGTCCCAGTAACAAAACCGCAATGAGCCAGTGCAACACCCTGGCTGTGCGGTTATAGCGCGATTCCATAGATCCCGACGTTCAACGCAGGCTAGAGATGTAGTGGCCCAGGTTTTCGATGTCGGTCTCGCTCAGAGTCTGCGCCACGCTGGTCATGTTGCCGGCGTCATTGGTGCGCTTGCGCGCCTTGAAGTCACGCATCTGCTGCACGAAGTAGTCGTATTGTTGCCCTGCCACTCTGGGGATTTCGTTCTGTCCGGCAAACCCGCCCAGATGGCACATCGAACACAGGGTTTCATCGGCCTTGGCTTTGCCTAGCTTGATTTTGGCCTCGTCTGCCTTGAAGGTTGTTGGCTTGAGCGGCTGGGCCGCGTAGTAATTGGCAATGTCTATCATGTCCTGCCGACTCAGCGGCATGGCCATGGGGCTCATGACCGGGTTGTCGCGCCGGCCTTCCTTGAAGTCCTTCAGCTGGATGTAGATGTAACGCCAGCTCTGACCCGCCAGCGAGGGGAACATGCCGACCGTGGAGTTGCCATCAGCACCATGACAGGCAGCACAAGCCTGGGACTTGACGCGCCCTGCTTCAATATCCTGGGCCGATGCGGGCACCAGCATGGCCAGCTGGAAGGCACCCAGGGCCGCAGCGACGAAGAATTTTTTCAATTTCATAG
>JBKJOH010000078.1:0-2500 GCA_046593295.1 Polaromonas sp.
TTTTCACCCTCTCCCTCTGGGAGAGGGCCGGGGTGAGGGCTTGACCGTCAGCAACATTGAGCCGGTGATGTCATTCGGCGTGATGGGCGGCAACATGCAGCCGCAGGGCCACATGCAAACGCTGGTGCGTATGCTCGATTACCAGCAAAGCCCGCAAGTCGCGTGCGATGCGCCGCGCTGGCGCTTCAATGCCGGGCTGGAGATCAACGTCGAAGGTGCGATGGACAAAGGCGTGGTGCAGGCCCTGGCAGAGCGCGGCCACCGCATGGAAGTCATCAACGATTCGTACCAGGACTTCGGCGCAGGCCAGTTCATCTGGCGCGCGGGCGACCCGAAAATCGAAGGCTATGTGGCCGCCAGCGACGCGCGGCGCGATGGCCAAGCGGTCGGGTTCTGATTTGATCCAAAGAGCAGGAAAGTCGCTATTTTGAACCAAAATTCAGAGTTAAAAAGCCCTGCAGCCCAACAAATACAGGCGCAACCAGCTACTAAAAGCATAGCGCCCGGCCTGTTGCTGGCCATTTTTGGCGCCATCGCTTTCAGCGGCAAGGCCATCATCGTCAAGCTGGCCTATCGCCATGGTGTTGATGCGGTCACGCTCATCATGTTGCGCATGTTGTTTGCCTTGCCGTTCTTTTTGCTGATGGCATGGTGGGCGACTTACCGTCAGGGCGATAGAGGCAAACCGCCACTCACGCGCAAGGACTGGATCGGCGTGCTGTCGCTCGGTTTTACCGGTTACTACCTGTCGAGCTTTCTGGACTTTGCCGGGCTGGTCTATGTGAGTGCTTCGCTCGAACGCCTGATTCTGTACCTCAGCCCGACCATGGTGGTAGTACTCGGCTGGGTGCTCTACAAGCGCCCGGTCGTGCTGCGGCAGATGGTTGGCATGGCGATCAGCTATGGCGGCGTGGTACTGGTGTTTGGGCAGGAGCTCAATGTGCAGGGCGTACACATTGCGTGGGGCGCGTTTTTGGTTTTCCTCAGCGCGATCACCTACACCATCTACCTCGTCTACAGCGGTGAAATCGTCAAGCGCCTGGGTTCGCTGCGGCTGGCAGGCCTGGCAAGTTCGATGGCCTGTGTGTTCTGCCTGTTGTAGTTTGCGCTGCTTCGGCCCCTGAGCGCTGCATGGGTGGTACCTGAAGTCATGTGGCTGTCGGTGCTGAACGCCACGCTGTGTACCGCCTTGCCCGTGTTGCTGGTGATGATGGCTGTCGAGCGCATAGGTTCCAGCGCTACGGCCCAGGCCAGCATGGTGGAGCCCGTGTCAACCATACTGCTGAGTACGCTGCTTCTGGGTGAGCCGTTTACGGCACCGATCGCAGCCGGAACGGTACTGGTGCTCACCGGGATTTTTGTTTTTACCCAATCACGGCGCTGAGGCATTGAACTCAGTATCATCGTTCAGTTGCCCCGACGATGGGGTCCAAGCTCTTGAGGAATTAAATTATGGATTTGGGTATTGCAGGGAAATGGGCGCTGGTGTGTGGTGCTAGCAAGGGTTTGGGTTTGGGCTGCGCTCAAGCACTCGTGGCCGAGGGCGTGAACGTGCTGATCGTGGCGCGTGGCGCCGAGGCACTGCAAGCAGCTGCTACGCAATTGATAGCTGATAGCGCACGTAAATCGGGCGCTAGCGTGCTTTTTGTCGCAGCAGACATCACCACTACTGAAGGCCGCGCAGCCGTGTTTGCGCTGCGCAAGGAATTTGATATTGTGGTCACCAACGCAGGCGGCCCGCCGCCCGGGGACTTTCGCGACTGGGACCGCGATGCCTGGATCAAGGCGGTTGATGCCAACATGCTCACGCCGATTGAACTCATCAAGGCCACGGTTGACGGCATGGCGACACGCGGCTTTGGCCGCATCATCAACATCACGTCGAGCGCGGTGAAGGCCCCCATTGATATTTTGGGTTTGTCTAACGGCGCACGCAGTGGGCTAACTGGTTTTGTGGCTGGCGTGTCGCGCAGCGCCCTAGCTGCGCAGGGCGTGACCATCAACAACTTGCTGCCCGGCGCGTTTGATACCGACCGATTGAAAACCACCATGGCGGGCGCGGCACAAAAAACCGGGCAACCTATCGACGCCATCATGGACGCACGCCGCAAAACGATTCCGGCCAAACGCTTTGGCACGCCGCAAGAGTTTGGCGCAATCTGCGCATTTTTATGCAGCGTACATGCGTCTTACATGACAGGGCAAAACGTGCTGGCTGACGGCGGGGCGTATTCTGGGACGTTTTGAAGGCACCCGAGACGTTTTTGTTTTACATTTTTTTCTTTCATTCAAAATAATCAGGTAACTCTCATGTCCACCCAAACATCCAAAGCCATTCGCATAGCCCAGCCTGGCGGCCCCGAGCAACTCAAGCTTGTTGACGTAGAGGTCGGCGAGCCCGGCGCTGGTGAAATCCGCATTCGCCACAAGGCGGTTGGCCTGAACTACATCGACGTTTACCAGCGCACCGGCATGTACCCGTTTGCCATGCCTTTGCAAC
>JBKJOH010000190.1:0-4352 GCA_046593295.1 Polaromonas sp.
CCGCCAAAAACCTGAGCAAACGTGTGCACAACACGGTGCTGCTCAAGCGGGAGGACCAGCAGGCGGTGTTCAGCTTCAAGCTGCGCGGCGCCTACAACAAAATGGCCCACTTGAGCCCTGCCCAGCTCAAAAAAGGCGTGATTTGCGCCTCGGCGGGCAACCATGCCCAAGGCGTGGCCATGAGCGCGCAAAAACTCGCCAGCCGTGCCGTGGTCGACATGCCGACCACCACGCCGCAGCTCAAGATTGACGCGGTCAGGGGCTGGGGCGGCGAAGTGGTGCTGCACGGCGACAGCTATTCCGACGCCTACACGCACGCGGTCGCGCTGCAAAAAGAGCAGGGCCTGACCTTTGTCCATCCCTTCGACGACCCCGACGTGATTGCCGGCCAAGGCACGATTGCCATGGAAATCCTGCGCCAATTGCAAACCCTGGGGTCGCGCCGGCTGGACGCGGTGTTCGTGGCGATTGGCGGCGGCGGGCTGATTTCCGGCGTGTCCAACTACATCAAGGCGGTGCGGCCCGAGATCAAGGTCATTGGCGTGCAGATGGATGATTCGGATGCCATGATGCAGTCGGTCAAGGCCAAAAAGCGCATCACCCTGAATGATGTCGGCCTGTTCTCGGACGGCACAGCCGTCAAGCTGGTCGGCGAGGAAACCTTCCGCATCAGCCGCGAGCTGGTCGATGAGTTCATCAGCGTCGATACCGATGCCGTCTGCGCCGCCATTAAAGACGTGTATATAGACACCCGCAGCATTGTCGAGCCCGCAGGCGCGCTGGCGGTGGCGGGGATCAAAAAATACGTTGCCACCCACAAAAAACAGGGCGAGACCTACGCCGCCATTTTGTGTGGCGCCAACATGAACTTCGACCGCCTGCGCTTTGTCGCCGAGCGGGCCGAGGTGGGCGAAGAACGCGAAGCCCTGTTTGCGGTGACGATTCCTGAAGAGCGCGGCAGCTTCAGGCGGTTTTGCGAGTTGATTGACAATTTGCCCGGCGGCCCGAGGAGCGTGACGGAGTTCAACTACCGCATCAGCGACGGCTCCAAAGCCCATGTATTTGTTGGCCTGACCACGTCGGCCAAAGGCGAGAGCACAAAAATAGCCGCCAACTTTTCCCGCCACGGCTTCAAGGCGCTTGACCTCACGCATGACGAACTCGCCAAAGAGCACATCCGCCACATGGTGGGCGGACACAGCGCGCTCTCAAAAAATGAGCGTCTGCTGCGCTTTATCTTCCCCGAGCGGCCAGGTGCCTTGATGAAGTTCTTGTCCAGCATGCAACCGGGCTGGAACATCTCGCTGTTTCACTACCGCAACCAGGGCGCTGATTTCGGCCGCATTCTGGTCGGACTGCAAGTTCCCAAGGCTGACGACAAGGCTTTCAAGGCCTTTCTGGACACCCTGGGCTATCCGCATGTTGAAGAAACCGCAAACCCGGTGTACCGGCTGTTTTTGCAGCGCTGAGGCTCTATGTCTGCGCCTGAAGTCGCTGAAGTTGATTTGCCAGACTCATCGGTGTGCCCAGGCTGCGGCGCTGGCTTGCGTTGCGGTGTCGTCACAGCAAAAACCAAGTGCTGGTGCTTTGACTTCGCCCGCGTGATCGACGTGCCAGACCTGGATAAAAAACCACAATCCACATGCCTGTGCCCCGCCTGCCTTGAAAAACTCATAGCCAACCAACGCCCATAAGCCATGACCTTCACCCTCCCGCCCATTGAATCCGTCACCGATGTCCGCCTTGAAGCCAAGCTGCGGCACAAAATCGACAACAAGACCAAACCCGTTGGCGCACTCGGCCAGCTGGAAGACCTGGCCCTGCAACTGGGCTTGATACAGCGCTGCGATGTCGTGACTTTTGACAAACCGCAAATGGTCGTGTTTGCCGCCGACCACGGCATTGCGGTTGAGGGCGTATCGGCTTTTCCGCAAGCCGTCACGCTGCAGATGGTGACCAACATGCTGGTCGGTGGCGCGGCCATCAACGTGCTGGCAAGGCAGCATGGCTTTGCACTGCAGGTGGTGGATGCCGGCGTGGCGGCTGACCTGGACGATCATCCGTCGCTCATCAAACGCAAAATCGCGCCTGGCACCCACAACCTGTGCCAGGCACCGGCCATGTCTGAAGCGCAGCTCAATGCAGCGCTGCAGGCCGGCGTGGACATCATCAAGGCCTTGCCCGGCAACATCGTCGCGTTTGGCGAAATGGGCATCGCCAACACCTCTTCTGCGGCACTACTGCTGCATCGGCTGACCGACACCACACTCAAGGACGCAACCGGGCGCGGCACGGGCCTGAGCGATGCGCAACTGCTGCACAAACGCGAGGTATTGATGCTCGCCGTGCTGCGCCACGCCAATGCCACAAGCCCGCTACAGGTGCTGGCGGCAATGGGCGGGTTCGAGATCGCCATGATGGTCGGTGCCATGCTGCAGGCTGCTAGCCAACGCCGCGTTATTCTGGTCGATGGTTTTATTGCAGGCGCTGCCGCTCTGGTTGCACAAAAGCTGGTGCCCGCTGTGCAGCACTACATGGTGTTTTGCCACCGCTCGGCCGAGCGCGGGCACCGCCTGCTGCTGGACCACCTCAATGCCCGGCCACTGCTGGACTTGGACATGCGCCTCGGCGAAGGCACAGGCGCGCTGCTGGCCTGGCCGCTGGTGCAGTCAAGTGCGCGCCTGATGAACGAGATGGCCAGTTTTGCCTCTGCTGGTGTCAGCGGTAAAGACCAAACCTGAAGAGCTTGGAAGGGCTTGGCGCGATGAAATTGCTGATGCATTTTGTGACGCAATTTGTACGCGGATATTTAATTGCCGTGCAATTTTTCACCCGCATCCCCATCACCGGGCGACTGGCGAGCTGGGTCGGTTTCAGCCCCGATTTGCTGCGTGCCAGCGCGGCGCATTTCCCCGGTGTTGGTGTGTTGGTGGGCGCCATAGCTGCTGCCAGCTACGCGGTGATGACTGCCCTGTTGCCCGAGAGCATCTTCACACCGCTGGCGGCTGCCGCCTTGTGTACCGTGGCCACGGTGCTGGCCACGGGCGGCTTGCATGAAGACGGCCTGGCCGATGTGTCCGACGGCCTGGGTGGCAGCTACGACAAAGCGCACGCGCTGGCGATCATGAAGGACTCGCGCGTCGGCGCATTTGGTGCACTGGCACTGGTGCTGGCGCTGCTCTCCAAGGTCGCACTGCTGGCGATTTTGGCTTCCGTCGAAGGTGTACCCGGCGGTTGGCTAGCCGAGTTCGAAGAAGCGCCCTTTAACGGCTGGTTTAACGGCTGGTTTAGTGGCTGGTATGTTTGCGCCGCCCTGTTTGCCGGCCATGTGATCTCGCGCGGTCTGCCCTTGCTGCTGATTTACCTGCTGCCGCATGTTGGCAACACCGCCACTTCCAAGTCAAAACCACTGGCGGAGCAAATTGCGCCCGCTGGCCTATTACTGGCATTGGTGTGGTGTTTTGCGGCTTTGCTGGTTGCTGGTGCTGCTCTCGATGCCATGAGCCTGTTGATAGCCTGTAGCTTTGCTGTAGTGGCATTGCTGTGGATGGGCAGGCTGTTCAAGCGTCGGCTGCAAGGCTTTACCGGCGACTGCTTGGGGGCCACTCAACAGGTCTGCGAAATCGCTTTTTACTTTGGCCTGGCGGTCGCCTTTTGAAAATGCCACTCTGGCTAGTCCGCCATGCACAGCCGCTGATAGCGCCGGGTATTTGCTACGGCCAGCTCAACATGCCTGCCGACGCTGAGGCCAGCCGTGCTTGTGCTGCCGAGCTTGCCAAAGTGCTGCCGGCTGGCACTACAGTCGTCACATCGCCGCTACAAAGATGTGAGCAGCTCACGCCCGTATTGATTGGGCTGCGGCCTGATTTAATTATAAAAATCGACAAAAAATTGCAAGAAATGCACTTCGGCAACTGGGAAGGCCGTGCCTGGGCAGACATCGCCAAAACCGAGTTGGACGACTGGACCGCAAACTTTGCCCACTACCCGGCAGGCACCCGTGGTGAAAGCGTCAGCCAGTTCATGGCCCGCGTTGCATCGGCGTTCGATGCGCTGCCGCCTAACGGCAACACACTGTGGGTCACCCACGCTGGGGTGATCCGCGCCGCACAACTGATTGCCAGTGGCGTGCGGCACATCACGCAGGCTGACCAATGGCCTACGGATGCGCTCGCTTATGGACAATGGTGCAAACTGGACTAACTACTCAGGTGTCTGAGCCTGTATTTCTTTTCCCCTCTCCCTCTGGGAGAGGGCAGGGGTGAGGGCTCCCCGATGGCGATTTTTCGTGACTAATCCAGCGCCAGCTGCCCTCACCCTAACCCTCTCCCAGAGGGAGAGGGGAAAAGAAA
>JBKJOH010000200.1:0-8962 GCA_046593295.1 Polaromonas sp.
TGCACCGATCAGCCGCAGTTTGTCTATGTCGCGGCAGCGGCCGGTACACGTGCGGCGATCAATATGACCGGCGGCGACGCGGCGCTAGATCTGACCGCCATGCCATCGGTGGTGTTCACTGACCCGCAGGTCGCCATCGTAGGCTGGTCCGAGGCCGAAGCGCAACTCAGGGGTATCAAGACCGACAGCCGCACACTCAGCCTTGACAACGTACCGCGCGCGCTGGCCAACTTTGACACCCGTGGCTTCATCAAACTGGTATCGGATGTGGGCAGTGGCCGACTCATTGGCGTGCAGGCGGTGACGCCAGAGGCAGGCGAGTTGATCCAAACGGCGGTGATGGCGATTCGGGCGCAGATGACAGTACAAGAGCTGGCCAATACCTTGTTCCCCTACCTGACCATGGTCGAAGGTTTGAAATTGTGCGCTCAAACTTTCACGAAAGACGTGAAGCAGCTTTCCTGCTGTGCGGGATAACTACGGAGTTGACCGATGGACGCCTACACAATCTCGAAGCTGGCCAGTGAGGCCGGTGTCAGCGTTCATATCGTGCGGGACTACGTGGTGCGTGGCCTGCTGCACCCGGCCCAGCGCACGAACGGCGGTTATGGTATCTACGATGCGCAGGCGTTGGGTCGGCTGCGCTTTGTGCGCGCTGCATTCGAGTCAGGTATCGGCTTGCATGAGCTGAAGCGCCTTTGTCATGCGCTGAACGGTGAAGCCGGTGACGCCGGCGAATGCGTGGCGCACCTACGCTTGTTGATTTCGTCGCGCCTCGAAACCTTGGCCCTGCTGGATCGACAGCTTGCGCGGATGGCTGGTCCGGCATGCCCACAAGCTGAAGCGGAGAGCCACTATGCATAGCGACGATACCATCGGCGTATCTCCGCCTTCCCCCCGCTGGCGCTCATACACCTGGGGTGTCTTGGCGGTGTTGACGTGCCCCTGCCATTTGCCGCTACTCGCTGCCGTGCTCGCCGGCACTAGCGTCGGGGCTTTTGTCGGCGACCACTTGGGCGTTGCAGCCCTTGCACTGACCGGGTTGTTTGTCCTGTCAGTGACCAGAGTGCTACGGGTCTTCGGCGGAAGAGAATAAGCGCTATCCCGGCCTGTGTTCAGGCCTAACTAGACTCAGGAGAAACGAAAATGGCCCATCAATACGACCTTGTTGTCATCGGCACCGGAACCGGCGCCACGGGCGCAGCTACCCGCTGTCGGGCGGCCGGATGGCGCGTCGCAGTCATCGACCATCTGCCCTTTGGGGGCACCTGCGCGTTGCGTGGCTGCGACCCGAAAAAGGTCCTGGTCGGTGCAGCCGAAGTGGTCGACCATGCCCGCCGCATGCAAGGGCACGGACTTTCTGGTGGAGCGCCGGCCATAGCGTGGAGCGATCTAATGAGGTTCAAACGCAGCTTCACAGAGCCCGTGGCGGCGATGAAGGAGAAGAGCTTCGCGAAGAATGGCATCGACGCCTATCACGGACGCGCCAAATTCTGCGGGCCGCGTTCGGTCGAGGTTGCCGGTGAGGTGCTCGAAGGCCGTTTCGTTCTGATCGCGGTTGGCTCAGTGCCTATGCACCTGGGCATTGCCGGCGAGGAACACGTCATCACCAGCACGGATTTCCTCGAGCTCGATCACTTGCCAAAGCGGATTGTCCTGCTCGGCGGTGGATTCATTGCCGCCGAGTTCGCCAACATCGCTGCGCAGGCCGGCGCGCAGGTGAGGGTGCTCGAGCAGATGGATCGTATGCTCGCGCCGTTCGACCCGGACCTGGTCGGCTGGCTGATGGAAAAATTCATCGAAGTCGGAATCGACGTGCGACTCCAGACGCGCGTGACGGCCATCGACAGGAGCAGCGAGGGTCTGACCGTACGCGCGTCGTCGAACGGCAAGGATGAGCTGTTCAAGGCCGACCTCGTGGTGCATGCCGCCGGGCGCGTGCCCGATCTGGAGCCGCTCGACCTCGCGACAGCGGGCGTGACGACCGTGAAGGGACGTCTCGCGCTGAACGAGTTCTTGCAAAGCGTCTCCAACCCCGCCGTTTACGCAGTGGGTGACGCGGCTTCGAGCGGCCCGCCGCTGACACCGGTGTCTAGCCACGACGCGAAGGTCGTCGCAGCCAACATGCTCGAAGGCAATCATGCCAGGCCCAACTATCTCGGCGTGCCGAGCGTCGCATTCACGACGCCGCCGATCGCCTCCGTGGGCATGAGCGAGCAGCAAGCACGCGACAGCGGGGGGAAATTTAGGATGCAGAGCGAGAACGCATCAAGCTGGTTCACAGCGAAGCGCGTCGCTGAGACGACCTACGGGTTCAAGGTGATGGTCGATGAAAAAACCGACCACATTTTAGGCGCGCATCTGATTGGCCCCCACTGTGAGGAAGTGATCAACATCTTTGCACTTGCGATCCGCAAGGGGCTGACTGCCGATGATTTGAAAACGATGATGTTTGCTTACCCGACCGCCACTTCCGACATCGGCTATATGCTGTGAAAATCGTAATCATGGAACGGAGACAATGATGCTGAACCAACCACAATGGAGACAACGATGCAATCAATGATGGACGGAATGATGGGTGGTGGAATGATGTGGGGAATGGGACTCTTCGGGCTCCTGATCCTTGTAATTCTGGTACTGGCCGCAGTAGCGCTGATCAAATATCTGTTTTTCAGCGACAAGCGAAAGTAGGCCGACTGCGAGGGCTTGAACGGCTGCTTTCTTTGTTGTGGTACTTCCGCTTTCGCAGCGAAGCTGACATTTCTAGCAAATGCCCCAAAGTCTGCAACAGACTTAAACCCGACTTGGACGTTATGGTCAACTCAACCGGGCATGCACTTGATTCTTCAGGCCCGAACATCCTCCACTACGCGGCGAGTGATGTGTGGCGGATTTTCGGGGGTGTGAAAGGCCAGCTTGCGTTCACGCAGGGCCACGTTGACCTGCCCCCAATAGCCGCACCAATCTAATGTTCCAGAAGTCCAGGGTTTCAAAATTGACTGATCCTAGTTTCGATTTTTCTCTGGTGTTTTAAAACGCCATAGCCCGCCAACCCATCACCCGAACTCCGCTGCGCTCATAGCTATCAGCGCCGCCGTGAATCAGCCACGGCGTTAGCGCTTCATCACCCGCCATGCGCTTGCTGCGCAGCCCTGCGCGGATGCTGTCTTGCGTGACGGTTTGCCCTGATTTGATTTCAACTGTTTGCAGGCCCTGTGGCGTTTCAAACATCACATCAGCCTCTACGCCGTTGTTGTCGCGCCAAAAGTACAAGTCGTTTGGCAGACCTGCGTGGTAGCGGCTTTTCAAGGCCTCGGCCACGACCCAGGTTTCAAACATCGCGCCGCGCGCGGGGTGCGTGGCCAACTGGTCGGCGGTGTAAATGCCGAGGAGCCAAGCGGCCAAGCCCGTGTCCAAGAAATACAGCTTGGGCGTTTTGACCAAGCGCTTGCCAAAGTTGCGGTGGTAGGGCTGTAGCAGCTGCACCACGTAGCTGGCCTCTAGCACCGACAGCCATGCCCGTGCGGTGGACTGCGACACGCCGGCCTCGTCGGCTAGCGACGACAATTTAAGTAGCTGACCGGTACGGCCTGCGCACAGCCGCAAAAAGCGTGCAAATACCGACAGGTCTTGCACGTTTAAAACCTGCCGTACATCGCGTTCCAGGTAGGTGGCCACGTAGCTGGCCATCCAGTCGCGCGCTGGTACTTGGCTGGTGTGCAGTTCAGGGTAGCCGCCGCGCAGCATAAGGTCGTCCAGACTCAACGCTTGGCTTTGGCTGACAGGTATTTCGCAATAGCTCAGGGGCAGCAAGGTGTTCATGCCCACGCGGCCTGCAAGCGTCTGCGTGATGCCTGAGAGCAGGCCAAACTGCTGCGAGCCCGTCAACACAAAGCGACCGGGGCTGCGGTCTTCGTCGACCATGCCTTGCAGATACGAGAACAGCTCGGGCCAACGCTGTGCTTCGTCAAAAATTGCGCCGCTCTTAAAGCGGGCCAAAAACCCGCGCGGGTCTTCTTGCGCAAAGGCGCGTTCGGTGGGGTCTTCAAGGCTGACGTAGGGCTTGTCTGCAAACACGCTGCGTACCAAGGTCGTTTTGCTAGACTGGCGCGGGCCAGTCGCCGCGACGATGGGGAAGAAAGTAGCCTGCCGTTTAAGCGTGGCTTCAAGGACTCGTGAAAACATGCATTAATTATACAATTACACGATTTAAAAGTGAATTTGTATAAGTTATTGAGTTAGGAGTGCTGTGGATTCTTACTTGACACGCTATGTTTTTAGTAGCTGGTCACGCCCGTATTTAAAGACTCGCAGTCATTTTTAGCACCAAAAAACAGGCCAAAAGTATCAAAAAACCAGTTTTCAAGCCCGAACATCCTCCACCACGCGGCGCGTGACGTGCGGTGGCTCTTCGGGGGTGTGAAAGGCCAGCTTGCGTTCGCGCAGGGCTACGTCGCTGGCGGTCACGCGGTCAAAGCGGCGCAGGTGTTCTGTCCATGACTCGTCGGTGATCTGCTCTAGGTAACGCTCCGGGTGGCTTATGTCGCGCAGCAAGGTCCACTCAAGCGCGCCCTGGCGCAGGCGACTGCGGCGGCTCTCTTGCATCAGGGCTCGAAACTCTTCACCGCGTGCCGGGTCGATGATGTACTCAATCGTCACCACCACATGGCCTGTGGCGGGCGGTGCATCGGCCACCGGTGCCTTGAATTCGCGTGAAGGGGTCAGGTCTTCTTCAATGCTCAGGTCAACCACGTGGTACTGGGCCAGCAGCATGGTGGTTGTGCCGCTGACGGCTGCCACCAGCAGGCCGACCTGGATATTGCTCAGGGTTGCCAGTTGGCCCCATAGCGCTGCGCCAGCCGCGCTGGCCCCCATGATGGCCATCTGGTACATCGACATGCCGCGCGCCCGCACCCAGTCGGGCAGGGCAAGCTGGGCCGACACGCTGAGGGAGTTGGCGCAGATGATCCACGCCGCACCGTTAAGCAGCATGGCGGGTACCGCCACCCAGGCGTTGGGTGCCAGCGCCACGGCAACGGTTGACAGCGATTGCAGTATGCTGGCGCGCAGCACCAACGTGTCGCGCGGCATCAACTGGCGCAAGCGCGTGAGGTTGAGGGCCGCCACAATCGCCCCGACACCCATGGATGCCAGCAGCAGCGTGAAGGTGCCCGCGCCGCCGCCATGCAACTGGCGCGCCACCAGCGGTAGCAGCGCCAGCAAAGCGGTTGAATGAAAGAAAAACAGCGACACGCGCAGCAGCACGGCGCGCAGGCGATTCGATTGCCACACAAACTGCATACCGACCCGCATGGCGCTGACCAGCCGTTCGCGCCCCAGCGGGCTGGGCACATGCTCGCGCCGCCAGCGCATGATGAGTAGGCCCGAGACAACCGACAACACCGCATTCAGCACAAACACCCACTCGGTGCCGGCGCTGGCAATCAGCGCGCCCGCAGCCAGTGGCCCGATGATGCGTGAGGCATTCATCGACACACCGTTTAAGGCCAGCGCGGCGGGCAACTCGCGGCGCGGTACCAGCTCGGGCATGATGGCTGCAAACACCGGCCAACGCATCGCCAGGCCAACGCCGTTGGCAAAGGTCAACATGAGCAGCAGCAGCGGTGTCATGTGCCCCCATACCACCATCACGCCCAGCAGCGTGGCCACCACCGCCACCCAGAACTGCGTGAAGATGAAGTAACGCCTGCGGTCCAAAATATCGGCCAGCGCCCCGCTGGGCAGGCCGAGCAGAAACACCGGCAGGGTCGCTGCCGTCTGCACCAGCGCTACCCAGATCGGTGAGGTGGTCATGGAGGTCATCATCCACGCTGCAGCCACGTCATTCATCCACATGCAGGTGTTGGCCACCAGCCAGGTGGTCCAGAGCATTCTGAACACCGGACGCTTCATGGGGTCCCAGGCTGCTACAGGCTCCAGGCGTGGTGGGGCGATGGGCGTTTCGCCGGGGATAGCGTCTGCCATTTAGTGATTCGTCTTCAATGCATTCAATACAAATGGTGCGTGTGCCGCATCTGTTGCGCCGGTGCCATCGTCTGGCTTGACGAGCTCCCACTGCACGTTATGAAAGGCGGCCACGCTGGGCCGGTGTGCTATCGACACCATGCCGCCGTGTACCGACTGGACGTGGGCCTGCAGCTTTTCATAAAGCGATTTTTCGGCGACCTCGTCAAGCGATGCGGTAGCCTCGTCAGCCAAAATCCATTTTGGTTTTTTAAGCAGCACCCGGGCAATCGCCAGGCGCTGCTGCTCGCCACCCGAGAGCTTTTGGCTCCACGCATCGCTGTCGTCCAGCCTGCTGGTCAGCAGCGGCAGCAGCGCGTCGTTCAGTGCTTGAATCAAGGCCTCGTCGCTGTACGTGCTGGCGGGCTGCGGGTAGGCCAGCGCGCCCCGCAGTGGGCCATCCGGAAAGTAGGGGCGCTGCGGAATGAACATGGCGTTTGGCGGCAAATGGGTGCGGCCCGTTGCAAACGGCCAGATGCCCGCAAAGGCCCTGAACAGGGTTGACTTGCCACTGCCCGATGGCCCTTTAAGTAACACCAAGTCGCCGGGGCTGGCTTGCAATGTGGTGCTTGACAGCAGCGCCTTGCCAGATGGCAGGCTGATGTTTAAATCGTTTGCAGACAAGACATCGGTAGCAGCCGTTGCATTTTCAGTTGCTACTGAATTAATAGCTGCTTGTGCCCGTGTTTGTTGGGCTGCAAGCACAATTTTGTCTTCAAAACTGGTCAGGCGGTCGGTTGTCGCGCGCCACGCAGCCAAACTGCTGTAGTTGTCTACCAGCCAGCTCAAAGAATCCTGTACGCGGCCAAAGGCTGATGAAATCTGCATCAACTCACCAAGCTGAATCGCGCCGCTGAAAAACCGTGGCGCGGCCACGATGAACGGAAAAACGACGGCTGCCTGCCCGAAAAAGTTGGTGAACCAGACCAGGTTTTTCTGCTTTTTAATCAAGGTCAGGTAATTGGCCAGCACCTTTGAAAACCGCAGGTCGAGCTGGCTGCGCTCAACGCCTTCGCCCTTGTCGAGCGCGATGGATTCACTGTACTCACGCACCCGCACCATGTGGTGCCGAAAGTCGGCTTCATAGCGCTGCTGCTGGAAGTTGAGCGCAATTTGTGGCCTGCCAATGTAGTGGGTAATCACGCTGCCCAGCACGCAGTACAGCACCGCCATCCACACCATAAAGCCCGGAATCACATAACTGCTGCCAGCCAGTGTGAAGCTGAAAGCACCCGACAGGCTCCAGAGAATGCCGACAAAACTCACCAGCGTGACAACGGCATTGAGCAAGCCCATGCTGAGGGAAATGCTGAAGGTGGTGAACTGGTTGATGTCTTCCTGAATACGCTGGTCGGGGTTGTCTGCGCTGGCCTTGTCGTTGCCTGAAAAGCGGGCCAGCTCCAGCGTGTAAAAAGCATGGTCAGCCAGCCAGCGTTGCAGGTAGTTGGCCGTCATCCAGGCGCGCCAGCGTACCTCTAGAAGTTGCGTCAGATAAAAGCGGTAAACCGCAATGATGATGAAGGCAAAAGCCAGATAGGTAAAGCGGCCGAGCTGCGTCCAGAAGACCGCTGCGTCTTTGTTTTGCAGCGCGTCATAAAACACGCGGTTCCATTCATTGAGCAGCACCAGCATGTAGACCGCGGCCAGATTCAGTAGCACGATGGCGGCAAGCAGGCCACGAGCCTTCCATTTGTCTTCTGACTTGAAGTAGGGAGCCGAGAGTGCCCAGACACGTTTGCAAAACTGTCTGAAATCAGCGAGCTTGGTGCTGATTTTTTTAGGCTGGTTCATGGCTGGGTCTGTGGTCATGGTCTTGATGCTCAGGCTTATGACAATTTATTTGACACCCCGCTGGCCACATGGCCGGCAGGTACATGCTCGGCTGCTGCGTTGACATGCCCGGTCTGGTCGTCAAAGAAAAAGTCGGGCTCAAATTCGCGCAGAAATTCACCCTTGGCCAGGCCGCCCAGAAACATGGCTTCATCCACTTCAATGTTCCAGTTCATCAGCGTGCGGATGGCGCGCTCATGGGCTGGTGCGCTGCGCGCTGTAACCAGTGCGGTGCGTATGCGCATACGCGGTGTGCCCGCCTGCTGCAGGCGGTGCAGGGCTGTCAGCAGCGGCTTGAAGGGGCCGTCAGGCAGCGGCAGCACAGCCTTGTCGCTTTCGTGTTTTTGAAATGCTGGCAGGCCCTGGCTTTGAAAAACCTGCTCGGCTTCGTCTGAAAACAGCACCGCATCACCGTCGAAAGCAATGCGCACTTCATGCGGGTAATTGCCCAAAGCACGTACCGAATGGGTGGCAACCGTTGCTGCCGGAAAGCCTTCTAGCAAGGCAGCGCGCACGTCGTCCGGGTTGGCGGATAAAAACAGATTCGCCTGCAACGGCGAAAGGTAGCGCCAGGGCTCACGCCCGCGCGTGAACACGCCGCGCGCCACACTCAGCTCATGGGTTTGCACCGAGCGGAAAACACGCAAGCCTGACACCGGATCGTTGCGCGAGAGGATGACGACTTCAACGCGCTGGCTGTCCGTCTCGTTGAAGGCCAGCAGCTTTTTGATCAGCGAAAACGCCACGCCCGGTTTGGCGGGTTGCTCTAACCGTTCAAGTTGCAGCTTCATGTAGGCGCGGTCGTCGGACTGCTCGAAAACCTGGTTTTCTTCTTCAAGGTCAAACAGCGCACGCGATGAAATCGCTACAACGAGTTGTCCGTCCAGATTGGTGGTCATGTGGTGGGTTGCCTTTGTTGTTTGACTAATGTTTACAAGTCCAGTTTGTAACTGCTCAGCTTACCGGATGCGATATGCCTCGTCTTGCTCCCTCTCCCTCTGGGAGAGGGCAGGGGTGAGGGCTCCCCGATGGCGATTTTTCGTGACTAATCCAGCGCCAGCTGCCCTCACCCTAACCCTCTCCCAGAGGGAGAGGGGAAAAGAAA
>JBKJOH010000204.1:0-4091 GCA_046593295.1 Polaromonas sp.
CACTTCTAGAAATTCAGCTTTTCGGGATGAAGTGCAAGGCGCGTGTCGCATCGCCCTTTGGGCTCATGCGAGGGTCGCGGAGCATCCGGAACGTACTTCAGGTATGTGAGGATTTCGAGCACCGCGCAACGCCGCAATTCGCCCGAAAAATGAATTTATAGAAGTGCCCATTATTTTGTTGCTTCGGGCAACGTGCAAAAGCGACCGGCGCAACTCGACCACGACCCGACATTCGCGGAGCATCTCCAATGCGGCCACCGACTTGGACTTGCGGAAATAGGCGACAGGCTTGTAGAATGGTCGCCATGCCTAAAGACACTGCTCCGCTGCCAACAAACAAGTTGCCATGCGGGCTAGGCGGTTTTACCCAGGGGAAATGCAACCCAGCGATCCAGTTTATCCCGCAGAATAAGCTGGACGGCCAGGATATCCGACGATCTACATTACGTTAGCTTCCTATACCCACATTTTGGAGGAAGCGGGCGCTCCAAATGCACGCTATATTCATTGCCCGTCTACTGGAGGAGTCAAGCATGATCTCACCAAGAATTTGCGCGAACCAGGTTAGGGGCATCGTAGCCGTTGCCCTCCTAAGTCTTTTGCTGTCAGCATGCTCCGGGGTCAAACTCATATCTGACTATGATGAGCCGACAGATAAGGCGCTGACTTCGCTTCAGCAGTCCACCGATGATTTCATCACGAAGCTTGTCGCTGATGCTCCGTCAGAAAAGAACTCTTTTGCGAAGCAGAAGCAGTTCTACGAGAACGCCGACGAGCAGTTGCGCAGGCTGGAATTTCGGGTCACCTCTATTCCGAAAAACAGTCACACCGTGAAGCTGGTCGGCAACATCCGGGCTTCGCTTCTAGGCGAGGGAAAATGTTCAGCTGAAGGTAATAGCCTCAAAGATCTGCACTGCAACGTGGAAGCGCTGGCAAAGGGCCCGTCGAAGAAATCACTAGAACTGGCGCAGCGCAACCTAAATCAGACAATTGGTGCGGCCCTTGCCCTTGAACTTGCCAAGAAGCAAGGCCTTGAATCGAACAAGTAATCCTTCCAGGAGAACACCATGGCTTCAGACCCCGTCACTTCTTCCAATCTTGGCGACAAGATTTTCGAAGCGGCAAAGTCTTCGTTTGGCAACAAGTTTGCGCTAGTCAAGACCTTTCTTAAGGACGAGAGTGAGAAACTCGCTATTACTCTTCGAATGATCGTGCAGGCGTCTGCGAGTGGCGAAATAACTAAGACCGAGGCCAAGATTCTTTTGAATCAGCAGAAGGTGGCAGCGTCGGCTGTACTCACATCGGCGGAAGGGATGACTGCAGTTGCGGTTCAAGCTGCAATCAATGCGGCGCTGAAGGTCGTGAAAGACTTCGTCAACGGAAAGATCGGATTCGCCCTGCTGTAAGAAGCTAATCGGGTAGCCAGAGGCTTCTAACCTCCGGCCCCCACACCACCCACCATGCGGGTCCGCAGTGGGCGGTTCAACAAGTTGGCTTGCGCGACGAAGTTTTCTGTTGCGTGTAGCCCTGGGCCTTGCACCACAGATCCTTCACGCTCAGTAGTCCCTGCGCTGCCAACCATGTGTTGTTCAGCGCCTGTTGTGTCACCGGGGTTCGCGCCATGTGCCAGTAGCTCTTGCTACTCACACCGTGCTGGATCGCTGACTTCAAGCTCACGCCCAAAGCCAACAGGTTTTTGATCTTCGTGCGCGCCCAGCGCCACCGTTTCCAGTAGCACATGCGGATACGCCTTCTGATCCACTCATCCAGCTCGGGAACAGGTCGGTAGTATTGGCTGATGCCAAAGTAGCCCACCCATCCCCGCAGGTACTGCCCCAGTTTGTGCAGCCGGTATTCCATGGACACCCCCCAGCTTCTGCCTGTCAGCTCCTTGATCCGGTGCTTGAAGTTCGCTTCGGACTTTTCAGTCCAGCGGGTCTTCTTGCCCTTGATCGTGAAACCCAGGAAGCTGCATTCGTTCATCGGTGCCACTTTGCTTTTGGCAAGGTTGACCGTGAGTTTGAGGGTGCGCTCCAGATACCGTGTCAGACTGCCCATGACACGCTCGCCCGCACGCTTGGACTTGACCAGAACGATCAAATCATCGGCATAGCGGGCAAAGCGGTGTCCCCTGTGCTCCAACTCCAGATCGAGTTGGTGCAGCAGGATATTGGCCAACAGTGGCGAGAGTGGCCCCCCTTGGGGCGTGCCCACCTCGCTGGGCTCGATGTGCCCACCGACCAGCACCCCGGCGCGCAGGTAGCGTCCAATCAAAGCCAGCAAACGTTTGTCGCCGATGGTGCGGCCCAGCAAACTCATCAACAGGTCATGGTTGACCGTGTCGAAGAACTTGGCCAGGTCGATGTCCACGGCGACGGGGTAGCCGTCTTTGACGTAGGAGCGCACCTGGCGGATCGCCTGATGTGCATTGCAGCCGGGTCGAAAACCGAAGCTCGATGCAGAGAAGCTCGGATCGAATATCGGCGTGAGCACTTGGGCAATAGCCTGCTGGATGACTCGGTCCATCACGGTCGGAATCCCCAGCATTCTTTTGCCGCCGTCGGGCTTGGGTATTTCTACCCTACGCACCGCCTGCGGCTGGTATCGCCCCTCTTTGATCTGTGCATGCAGCTCTGACCAGTGCTCGCGCAAGTAGGCGGGGAAGTCTTCAATGGTTACGCCGTCAATACCCGGCGCCCCTTTGTTGGCCTTCACCCGCTTCCATGCGCTGCGCAGGTTGTCGCTGTTCAGCACTGCTTGCAACAGATCTTGGTTAATCGCTTTCACTTCGTCTTGTTTCAAGGCTCGGTGCGTGGCCCGCGCCGGCACATCTCCCCCGGTCGGGTTCGGTGATGCGTTCGAGTGGGCCACGTCTGCTCCTTGTGTCTCATTGTTCAGCCCTTCATTGGCCCGACTCCTGGCCAACTACTATGGCGTCTGCTGACTTCTGCCTCGTCACGGCCCGCATTGCTGTGGGTCGCGCTGTACGCCTGCATGACGTTTGCTGCCTCTTTCTTCGACACGCAGCGGGCAGCTCGCCACGGCGCTGGGTCTTGGTATCCCGGTTGAACCGATCCGGGTTTTGTCATCATCCAGTCGCACCGCACGCGGTGCAGATCTCCCCAGGTAAGAACGCGAACGTTCCATGCGCAAGCGCCGCATTTACCATGCCTACTGAACCAAAGGGCTTTGTCGTCATGTGCCAACTCGCCCCGCAGGCTTGGCCTTGTATGCGGTTTCTGTTCGTCGCCTCGCACTTTTGCACTCGGGCTTCCTCCAGACAGGACCTCGCGGGCCTGCCCTTGCCGTCGGCTAGTGGTTAAGATTGCTATCTATGAGTCCAATTTGGTTCTCCCACAGGGGACTTTCACCCCATAAGTTCGCGCCCATGCTGGGCGCACACCCTTCGTTCAAGCGGACAGCCACCGGGGACCGGTGTCTGCCGCTTAACTCAAACGTTAGGCAACTCAAGCTGCTCCGGGTGTCAGCTTGAGAAATCAACTTCACACCCTTTGGAGGAAAACTATGTCTTCAGTACGTTTCATTCGTAAGACCCCTCTCGTTGGAGGCAACTACAACTACGAATACAGCTGCACTTGCGCTGGTGGGTCCGCAAGGCCAAACATGACCTTTACGATGGCCAATGACGCCTCGGCACAGAAGTGGGCGCAAGACGAGTGCGATGCAGCATGCGGAGAGACGTTGGTTCGTCAAGTCGAATTGCTAGAAATTCCAACTAAAGAGCTTTCAGCAGACCAGGCAGCAATTGGTCCAATGAAGCATTCCATCGGCGCATTGGAATACACAAATTACTCATTCCGAGATGAAGTATCTTGGTCCGGAGATCGTCTCTACGGAAGTTGGGCTACGGAACTGGGTCTCGTTTGCTCCGGGCAGAGTACATATGGCTACTACTACCAGATTCAAATTGTGTCGGGGCCGGAGTCGGTGGGAACCTGCAACAATAGAGAAGTAATAAAAATAACTACTCGTTGAGAGTTGCCTAACCCTTTCCCGTTGGGCATCGAGGAATCCTGGAGATTTCTCACTGGGTTGATTCTGGCTAAAGCCTGCGCTATAGACCTTGTAAG
>JBKJOH010000029.1:0-3927 GCA_046593295.1 Polaromonas sp.
GCGCCAAACCGGCCGAGCCAGACGATGCCAAATGGCCCAGTACCTACGGCCCCGGCAGGCCCGGCTGGCACATCGAATGCTCGGCCATGGCCTGCGCTTTGCTGGGCGAGTCGTTTGACATCCACGGCGGTGGCGCTGACTTGCAGTTTCCGCACCATGAAAACGAAATCGCGCAGTCTGAAGGGGCGTTTGGCAAACCACTGGCCAGCGTCTGGATGCACAACGGCTTTGTCCGGCTGGACAACGAAAAGATGTCCAAGTCGCTGGGCAACTTTTTCACGATTCGTGAAATTCTGGACAAGTATGATGCCGAGACGGTGCGCTTTTTCATCATTCGCGCGCACTACCGCAGCCCGCTGAATTACAGCGATGCGCATCTGGACGGTGCCAGGGCAGCGCTTAAAAGGCTGTACACCGCGCTCAATGCCGTCAAGCCAGTCGCTGTTGATATTGACTGGGCCAATCCATTTGCCTTGCGCTTCAAGGCCGCCATGGACGAAGACTTTGGCACGCCCGAAGCGATGGCCGTGCTGTTTGAGCTGGCTGGCGAAGTCAACAAAACCGGCTCAGTCGAGTCGGCTGGCCTGCTTAAAAGCCTGGGCGCTTGCCTCGGCTTGCTGCAAGGCGAGCCGGGCGACTATCTGCAAGCGGGCGCAACACTGAGCGATGCCAGCATTCAAGCCCTGATTGCCCAGCGCGCAGCCGCCAAAGCGGGCAAAGACTTTGCTGAGGCCGACCGCATCCGTCATGACCTGCTGGCACAAGGTGTTGTGCTGAAAGACTCACCAACCGGCACCACCTGGGAGGCAAAAACATGATTTTTGAACATCATTCGGTGCTGCAGACCAATGTTTATGGGCGTGACACGCTATGAAAAAGATAGTAAAATCAGCGCTAGCTGCCGCCTCGGTTGAGGCCGCCCTAGCCGATAACACGCCCGAATACTGGCTGGATGCCTGCAAGCATCTGGTCAAAAAAGACCGCGTGATGAAGCGGCTGATTCCACAGTTTGGCGATGCTTGTTTGCAGTCACGCGGCGATGCGTTTAACACCTTGGCGCGCAGCATTGTGGGCCAGCAGATATCGGTCAAGGCGGCGCAGTCGGTGTGGCGCAAGTTTGAAGCGCTGCCGAAGAAGATGACACCTGCCAATGTGCTCAAGCTCAAGGTGGACGACATGCGTGCGGCTGGCCTGAGCGCGCGCAAGGTTGAATATCTGGTCGACTTGTCGATTCACTTTGACGCGGGCACCGTTCACGTCAAGGTCTGGGACGCGATGGACGACGAAGCCATCATTGCCGAGCTGATTGCCATTCGCGGCATTGGCCGCTGGACAGCCGAGATGTTTTTGATCTTTTATTTGCGCCGTCCCAACGTGTTGCCGCTGGATGATGTGGGCCTTATCAACGGCATCAGCAAAAATTATTTTTCAGGCGAATCCGTCAGCCGCAGCGATGCGCGTGAGGTGGCTGCCGCCTGGGCACCGTACTGTAGTGTGGCAACTTGGTATATTTGGCGCTCGCTTGATCCGATACCTGTACCAGTGTAGTGTTGTACGCTTGATGGAACAAATAAAAACGATGGATTTTGGGTCAGGGCAAGGCGCAAACCACAGCGATACCCGTAGGTATCGCGCGGATTTGCAACGCCGCCATGGCGCAAAAGACGCGTTTTTATGTTCCAGATAGCGTGCAACACTGCACTAAGTGAGCCAAACTGATTTGATGCCCTGAGGAGCAAGACATGGCGAAAAAGACCTTCCTCGATTTTGAGCAGCCGATTGCGGCGCTTGAAGAAAAAATTGAAGAGCTGCGGTATGTGCAGACCGAATCTGCCGTTGACATTTCAGAAGAAATTGACCAGCTCGCCCAAAAAAGCCAGCAGCTGACCAAAGACATTTACAGTGATTTAACCCCTTGGCAAATCACCAAGATAGCCCGCCACCCCGAGCGGCCTTACACGCTTGATTACATTCGCGATATCTTCACTGATTTTGTCGAGATGCACGGCGACAGGCATTTTGCAGACGACCTCTCGATTGTTGGCGGGCTGGCCCGCTTTAACGGCACGGCCTGCATGGTGCTGGGGCATCAAAAAGGGCGTGACACCAAAGAGCGTGGCCTGCGCAACTTCGGCATGTGCAAACCCGAGGGCTACCGCAAGGCCTTGCGGCTGATGAAGACCGCTGAAAAGTTCAAGTTGCCGGTGTTTACCTTTGTCGACACGCCCGGTGCCTACCCCGGCATTGATGCCGAAGAGCGCGGCCAGTCAGAAGCCATTGGCCGCAACATTTTTGAAATGACGCAGCTCGAAGTACCCATCATCACCACCATCATTGGCGAGGGCGGCTCCGGCGGGGCGCTGGCCATTTCGGTGGCTGACCAGGTGGTGATGCTGCAGTACTCGATTTACTCGGTCATCAGCCCCGAAGGTTGCGCGTCCATTCTCTGGAAGACGTCCGAAAAGGCCGAAGTAGCCGCCGAGGCCCTTGGCATCACGGCGCATCGCCTGAAGGCTTTGGGTGTCATTGACAAGATCGTCAACGAGCCGGTGGGCGGCGCGCATCGTGACCACAAACAGATGGCGGCCTTCCTCAAACGGGCGCTCAATGATGCCTTCCGCCAGGTCAGCGACCTGAAGGTCAAGGAACTGCTGGACCGACGCTACGAGCGCCTGCAGAGCTATGGCCGATACACCGACACCAAAGCCGACGCCGCCAAGTAATTCCATTTCTAAATCATTCCTATATGTTGTTGCTTCGCCTTGCCGTGCTACAGCACTGTCTGCGGCTTCGCGCCTAATCTAGAAATGATTTGGAAATGGAATAAGCTGGCTGCGTTATCCGGTAGAGCCGCGTCGGCAACCAACCCGGCCAGTGCTGCACTTGCCGCTTTTTTACACATGCCTGCAACACCTCTGGGCATTGCCTACAGCGGTGGTGCCGATTCCACCGCGCTACTGCTTGCCGCCGCCCAGCGTTGGCCTGGCCAGGTACAGGCCATCCACATTCACCACGGTCTACAGGCGGCAGCAGACGACTTTGTGCGTGTTTGTGAAGCGGTATGCGGGAGCCTCAAGGTACCGCTGGAAGTCGTGCGTGTTGATGCAACCCATGCCAGCGGTGAAAGCCCGGAGGACGCGGCGCGGCGCGCGCGCTATGCGGCGTTGGGGGTTGCGGCGACGCGCCTGCAACTCAAAGGCGTGCTGCTGGGTCAACATGCCGATGACCAGGTTGAAACGCTGTTGCTGGCATTGAGCCGTGGGGCCGGGCTGCCGGGTTTATCAAGCATGGTTGCGCAGTTTGTGCGTGGCGGTGTGGCGTTTTACCGGCCATTGCTGCAAACACCTGCTGCAAGTTTGCGCGCCTGGCTGGTGCAAGAAAAAATTGATTTCGTTAAAGACCCCAGCAATGCGGATGAGCGCTATACCCGCAACCGCATTCGTGCGCGACTGTTACCGGTGATTGAAGAGGCCTTTCCGCAGTTTCGTGAGACCTTTGCCCGCAGTGCGCAACATGCAGCGCAGGCACAGGCTCTTTTGATTGAATTGGCTGCGCAAGACCTGGGCACTATCGGTATGCCGCCAGCGATCAAAATGCTGCAAGGCCTGTCAACCATGCGCCAGGCCAATGTGCTGCGCCACTGGCTGCGCGAGCAACACCAGGCGGCACCCAGCGCCGCGCAGTTAGAGCAACTGCTGTCGCAAGTTGCCGCTTGCACCACGCGCGGCCATCAGATTCACCTCAAGGTAGCGGGCGGCCACGTTACCCGTACTGGTGCGGTTTTGCACTACTCGAAAAACCTTGGCTAGGAGCCTGTCGGACTTTGGGCATCGATAGCGAAAAAGAGCCCCAGCGAGGACAGTTTTTGCCGGATTTGCAGGCCCATAGCCCGGCTATGGGACAAAAAGCCGGTGAAAAATGGACCGC
>JBKJOH010000081.1:0-2579 GCA_046593295.1 Polaromonas sp.
CGATAGCGTTGCGTTGTTTATCAACGCACGCGGAGGCCGCCTCACGCCGCAGCATGTGTGGGTGTACCGGCGTTGCCAAGCCAGCCTGCAATGAGCGCTGCCTGAGCCGCACGCGAATGTGCTGCGGCGTGAGGCGGCCTCCGCGTGCGTTGATAAACAACGCAACGCTATCGGTCGTGGTCGTGGATGAAGTGAGCCAACTGGCGCGAGCCTGCAACCATTTATCAAGCGCCTGCAGCGCCTTGCCGCCCACGGGTACGCTGCGCTTTTTGTCACCCTTGCCCGTCACATGGGCTTCGCCGGCCTGGGCATCAATCCAGCATCTGGCCTGCGCGCTGGCACGCACATCAAGGCCCACCAGTTCGCCGATACGCAGGCCGCAGCCATACAGCAGTTCAGTGATGCAGTGGTCACGCGCTTCAATGACAGCGTTGTGTTTGTCCTCATGCAGCTCATAACTGGCCAGTTGCACCGCTTCGTCAACACTGAGTGCTTTGGGCAATGGCTTGGGCACTTTTGGCGAGCGCAGCCCCAGCACCGGGTTGCTGGTCACCAGACCTTCGCGGCCCAGCCAGGTGTAAAACCCGCGCCAGCCCGACAAAATGAGCGCGATACCGCGCGCGCTGCGCCCACCGCTGTGCATTTTCGCCACCCAGCGGCGCATGTGGGTGTTGTTGACATCACGCAGGGCGACATTGGCCTCATGCGCGTTGGCTGCCAGCTTGTACAAGTCGAGTGAATAGAGCTCCACCGTGCGCTCTGCCAGGCGCTTTTCGACACGCACATGTTCCAGGTAGCGTTCAACAAGTGGATCAGCCGGTGGGTCACTGTCCATGGCCGCGCTTTGAGCCATAGGTGGGCTACTCGGCGCTGACCTGCGGCAACAGACGCGTCAATGCAGCAGCAGCAAGGTCACCGATCTGCGCCAAAAATTCAGTACCCATGTCGCTCTGAAAACGCTGCGCATCAGGCGATGCCATGACCAGCATTCCAAAAGCATCCGCGCCGGGAGCTGTGCGCAGCGGCAGCAGCGCCAGCGACAGGGCCAGCGCGGGCTCGGGCAGCCAGCTGGCCGCTTCAAAGCCAGAGTTAACGCCGCAATAGGGAGCGGTGAGCGACGAGGCAAAAGCCTGCGCGTCACTGCTCACGCCCGTGCAAAAACCTTCGCCTGAAAAAATGCCATTGACCTGCCACACCTTAATGGCCGCCTGCGGAATCGAAAACTGGGTTTTCAACTCGCGCACGATGGTGGCAGGCAGATCCCTGGCGTGGGCTGTCAGCAGCAGGTTGCGCGTGCAGCGTTGCAGCTTGTCGGCAATGCCCACGTTTTCCTGGCCGTGGCGAATCATGTCAACCACGCGCGCTTCAAGGCTTTTGATTTTGTCGCGCAGCAAACCGGCTTGGCGCTCTTGCAGGCTGACGGCCCGGCTGCCATGGCCGCTGGACAGTTGCACGCTAGCCAGCAGCTCGGCGTGGCGCTCAAAAAAATCGGGCGTGTTGGCCAGAAAGTTGGCGATGTCGTCTTCAGTGATGGAATGGTCGGTTGGGTTCATTTTTGGGATTGTCGTTAGTTTTAGAAATTCAAACGAGATCAGGTAAATCGATTTCAGATTCAAACACAGTCACCGCTGGGCCAGTCATCATGACCGGCGCATCCAGCGCACCCGACCATTCAATGGTCAATGATCCGCCGCGGGTTTGCACATCGACCCGGGTATCCAGCAACCCGAGCCTTATGCCTGCAACCACCGCCGCACAAGCGCCAGTGCCGCAGGCCAGCGTTTCGCCAGCGCCACGCTCATAGACCCGAAGGCGAATCTGGCTGCGCGAGACGACCTGCATAAAGCCGGCGTTCACACGCCGCGCAAAGCGAGAGTGGTTTTCAATCAGCGGGCCTACTTCAAGCACAGGCGCGGCATCCACATCATCCACAAGCTGCACCGCATGGGGATTGCCCATTGACAACACTGCTATTAAAACAGTAGCTGGTCGCGCCCGTATATAAAGGGCTAGAGGCCATTTTTGCCACTCGTTTTGGATATTTTCAAGCAACCCAGAAGCATCAAACGGCACTTTAGCCAAATCAAATACCGGTGCGCCCATATCGACAGTGATGCGGCCATCAAGCTGTAGGCGCGGCTCGATCACACCACTCAGGGTTTTAACTTTGACCGCATCTTTGGTCGTCAGCCCCTGATCCCGCACAAAGCGCAAAAAACAGCGCGAGCCATTACCGCACTGCTCGACCTCACCGCCATCGGCGTTGTGAATCACATACTCAAAGTCAATGCCAGGCTCTAGCGATGGACGCACCGACAGGATCTGGTCAGCACCCACGCCAAAATGCCGATCGGCCAAAAATCGGTATTGCGCTGTACTCAAGCCCAGCAAGCCACGGGTCTCGTCGAGCATCACAAAGTCATTGCCCGCGCCCTGCATTTTTGTGAATCGGATTCGCATAGGGGTACTTCTAGAAATTCAGATTTTCGGGATGAAGTGCAAGGCGCACGGAGCGCAGGAACCGGAACGTACTTCAGGTACGTGAGGATTGCGAGCACCGCGCAACGCCGCAATTCGCC
>JBKJOH010000159.1:0-3194 GCA_046593295.1 Polaromonas sp.
GTGGCCTTTGTGGCCAGTGAACATGTGCCGCCAGCGATTGATCTGTCGGCCCGGCTATCGCTGCAGGATGGTGTCGGTGCGGTGCAAACGCTGCAATCTGAAACGCAGACGCACGCAGCAACAAAATTTCTGGGGCGCACGCTCACGCCGGAGGCCTTGTTTCAACACGCACTTCGCTTTGCAAGGCAACAAGGGCTGCAGCAACTCTGGGTCACGCCAGGTGAGGCCGGGCGCTGGCTGGCTGCGGTGCAAGCCCAGGTGCCGCTGGCCAGGCTGCCGATGCAAGCCGATGACCGGCAACGCCTGCGGCACGAGGTGTTGGGCCAGTGGGAGGCGGCGCTGGCACGCGCCGTGCGCCGCCAACGCCTGGCTTTCCTGACCGAGCAGCCTTTGCTGGAACCCATCACGCAAACACACGCCAACTTTCCGCTGCAAACACTGCCCGACGGTAGTCAGCGTCCCGGCTATCGGATAGAAGCGATGCTGGCGCAGGATGTCGTGAAGACGGCCATAGCGGCACTGCGCAAAAACATGACGGGTGCGCAGGTCAGCCCCGCAGGCTGGGACCGCATGGTGAGCGTCATCCGCGAAGAAGGCGGCGAAATTGACCTCAAAGACACCTTGGCGAATGTGATGCAAATGATCGACAGCGGGAGCGACACAGATACCTTGGGGCCACCGCTGCCAAGATTGCATGTGCCGCAGCATTTGTACGCACCTCTGCTGCTGGCGGCGCCCGCCGCGCAGGTGCAGGCTGATGGCCAGCTGAACCTGCTTGAAGACCAGCCCCTCACGCTGCGCATCTCGCCGCCGCCGCTGCAAAACAGCGAGGCCCGGTTGGTGTGGGATCTGCGCAGGCGATGGGAACAACTTCACAGCTTGCCTCACTGGGACGGCGTTGAAGTGGTGCTGTTACGCAACCTCGCAGGTGTCGGTGTGGGGCTGTTCGCGGCCGAAGGCTTTTTTCCCGACTTTTTGCTTTGGCTCAAGCGCGGCAAGCACCAGGCGCTGGCCTTTGTGGAGCCCAAAGGCTTGCGCCACCAGTGGCCCGCAGAAAAATTCAGATTGCTGGAGGAAGACGCGCCCAAGCGGAAATTCTCCGTGCCGATTTGCGGCTATGTGCTCAGTGCCAATACTGAGGCTGAACTCCGAAAAATCCAGCCGGGTTTTTCCTGGAGTAGCGCACCAAACGTGCTGCTTGAGCAGGATGCAGAGGGTGACTACGTCGAAACACTGCTCGGCCGTGTGCTGGCGCTTTTGCCTGCGGTCAGCACAACCCTTCCCGGCTCATTGGCGCACTAAAGCATCACCCAACCACCACAGGCACCCGCTGCGCCAGCGCACACATCAGCTCATAGCCCACCGTACCCGCGGCCTGCGCGATGTCGTCAATGGGCAGCAGCGCGCCTTGTGACGACTTGCCCCACAAGGTCACCTCGCTGCCCATGCCCGCAGCGGGTACTGGCGACAAATCAACCGTGATCATGTCCATGCTGACGCGGCCCACCATTCGGCAACGCACAGCGCCCACCAGTACCGGTGTACCTGTTGTGCAGTGACGCGGGTAGCCGTCGGCATAACCGCAGGCGACGATGCCGATGCGCATGGCTTGCGTGGCCGTAAAGCTGGAGCCATAGCCCACCGTGTCACCCGCCACCAGTTTTTGCACGGCAATGATTTTTGACCTGAGCGTCATGGTTGGCTGCAAGCCCCAGTCAGCGGCGCTGCGCTCGGGGAAGTCCGGCGCGCTGCCGTAAACGGCGATGCCAGGGCGTATCCAGTCAGAGCGTGCGGCCAGCTCGCCTGGGTGGCGTAAAACAGCCGCGCTATTGCTTAAAGACCGCTCACCGGGCAAGTCGTGGGTGACGGACTCAAAGGTCTTGATCTGCGCGGCCACACCCTTGGGGCCATCGGCATCAGAGAAATGCGTCATCAATGAAATCTCGTCAACCTGCGGCAACACATTGAGGCGCGTCCAGGCGGCACGGTAACGCTCGGGCGTGAAGCCCAGGCGGTTCATGCCTGAGTTCATTTTTAAAAATACGCGGTGCGGGCTCAAAGTTTTGTGTGCGGCCAGCATGTCAATCTGCTCATTGCAGTGCACGACGTGCCACAGGCCGAGGCGCGAACACAGCTCCAGGTCACGCGCATCAAAGCAGCCTTCCAACAGCAGGATGGGGCCACGCCAGTCGAGCGCGCGCAGCGCCCTTGCCTCGGCCAGGTCCAGCAGCGCAAAGCCGTCCGCGCTGCGCAGGCCTTCAAAGGCGCGTTCGATGCCGTGGCCATAGGCGTTGGCCTTGACGATGGCCCAGACCCGGGCATCAGGCGCGGCAGTACGAACCCTGGCAAGGTTGTGGCTCAGGGCTGCGGTATGGATGGTGGCGAGAATGGGGCGGGGCATAAATAAAGTGGTGAGTGTGAAGTTTAAGGTGCGGCTAAGGGGGCCTAGGGATTGCGCCCATAGGCCCCATGCTATAAACCAGCATCTCATGCAGCCAACAACCCTTAGTTTGAGGTGTCAGCACCCGCTGGCACCCCGTCCATTGAAGTGATAGACACAGTTTAATGAAGCGCGGTTTTTACACCATCATGGCAGCCCAGTTTTTCAGCTCGTTGGCTGATAACGCGCTGTTCGTGGTAGCCGTGGAACTGCTCAAAACCAGCGGTGCGCCCAAGTGGCAACCGGCTGCGCTGGTGCCCATGTTTGCGTTGTTTTATGTGGTGCTGGCGCCTTTTGTCGGCGCCTTTGCAGACGCCCAGCCCAAAGGCAAGGTCATGTTCATCAGCAACGCCATCAAGGTGGTGGGCTGCCTGATGATGCTGTTCGGCACACACCCGCTGCTGGCCTACGCGATCGTCGGCCTTGGTGCCGCTGCTTACTCGCCCGCCAAGTACGGCATCCTGACCGAGCTGCTGCCGGCCTCGCAGTTGGTCAAGGCCAACGGATGGATTGAGGGCCTGACAATTGCTTCCATCATTCTGGGCGTTTTACTCGGCGGCCAGCTGGTCGGGCATTCGGTCTCGCACCTGCTGCTGTCATTCGATTTTCCGGTATTCACCACCGGCGTCGACACGCCACCCGAAGCGGCCATCTGTGCGCTCATCGTTTTCTATGCCATTGCCGCCTGGTTCAACACCCGCATTCCATTGACCGGCGTCGAGATGCGGCCCATGCCGCGCAACAAGCTGGAGCT
>JBKJOH010000025.1:0-5639 GCA_046593295.1 Polaromonas sp.
TTCACACCGTTGTTCTTGACCTGCTTGGGCAGCAGGTAGCGCATCGCAATGCTGGTTTTTTCGTCTTCGGTATAGCCCGACAGACGGATCACTTCCATGCGATCCAGCAGGGCTGGCGGGATGTTCATGGAGTTTGAAGTCGCCACAAACATCACGTCACTCAAGTCGAAATCCACCTCGACGTAATGATCGCCAAAGGTGTGGTTTTGCTCCGGGTCAAGCACCTCCAGCAACGCACTGGAAGGGTCACCCCTGAAGTCGGTACCGAGCTTGTCGATCTCATCGAGTAGAAACAGCGGATTGCGCGTCCCGGCCTTGGCCAGACTTTGCAGCACCTTGCCCGGCAGCGCGCCGATGTAGGTGCGGCGATGGCCACGGATTTCGGCCTCATCACGCATACCGCCCAGCGCCATGCGAACATACTTGCGGCCTGTGGCCTTGGCAATGGATTGCCCGAGCGAAGTTTTACCAACACCCGGAGGGCCGACCAGGCAAAGAATCGGACCCTTGAGCTTGTCAACGCGCTGTTGCACCGCGAGGTATTCAACAATACGATCCTTGACTTTTTCGAGGCCAAAATGGTCTTCGTTCAGCACGTTCTCGGCGTTGATGAGGTCGTGTTTGATTTTGGTTTTTTTGCTCCACGGCAAGCCGGCCAGCACGTCAATATAGGTGCGCACCACCGAGGCTTCAGCCGACATGGGTGACATCAGTTTGAGTTTTTTAAGTTCGCTCTCGGCTTTTTTGAGCGCTTCTTTCGACATTTTGGCCGACTTGATTTTCTTTTCGATCTCTTCGATGTCCGCGCCTTCCTCGCCTTCGCCCAGCTCTTTCTGGATCGCCTTGACCTGCTCGTTCAGATAAAAATCGCGCTGGTTTTTTTCCATCTGACGCTTCACGCGGCCACGGATTTTTTTGTCAACGTTGAGGATGTCAACTTCACGCTCAAGCTGCTCGAAAAGGTTTTCAAGACGCTCCCTGACCCCCGACAGGCCAAGAATCACCTGCTTGGCATCGAGCTTTAGCGGCAAGTGCGCCGCAATGGTGTCGGCCAAGCGGCCTGGATCATCAATACTGGAAATTGAGGTGAGAATTTCAGGCGGGATTTTTTTATTCAGTTTGACGTAGTGGTCAAACTGCTGCATCACAGCCCGGCGCAGCGCTTCGATTTCACTGGTCTTGTCAGCTGCAATGGCAGCCGTTTCAATCGGCGTGACGTTGGCGCTGAAGTGCTGCTCGCCGTCTTCAATCTTGTTGACCTTGGCGCGCTGCTGGCCTTCCACCAGCACCTTGACCGTGCCATCGGGCAGCTTGAGCAATTGCAATATCGTGGCAACGCAGCCAACTTCAAACATGTCTTCAACCGAAGGCTCATCCTTGGCGGCCGCTTTTTGTGCCACCAGCATGATGCGGCGCTCGGACGCCATCGCCGACTCAAGCGCCTTGATGCTCTTGGGGCGACCGACAAACAGCGGGATCACCATATGCGGGAAGACGACCACGTCACGCAGCGGCAGCAGCGGAAGGTCGATGGGCGTGGAAGGCAGTGAAGTTTGTCCGGACATATGAACCTTATAAGACCTTAAAACAGTTGCCCCGAGACAAGGCTCAGGGCTTGATGGGATAGTGGATTATTGGGGTCAGACACCAATTTCGCTGCAGTGCAAGCACTGCACCCTACGGGCGAGCCAAAGGCTCGGCGAATTTGGGCTCTGACCCCAAAAACCCACAAGGATTGCGCCAAGCCGTCCATATCGATCAGGCCTTTTTGGCGGCTTCGCGATACACAAGCAGGGGCGGTTTGTTCTCTTCAATGGTGGACTCATCCACCACCACCTTGTCAACATTGCTGGCATTCGGCAGATCAAACATGGTGTCGAGCAGCGACTGCTCAAGAATGGAGCGCAAACCGCGCGCGCCGGTCTTGCGGGCCAGCGCCTTGCGGGCAATCGCCTTGAGTGCGGACGGGCGAATCTCAAGATCAACACCCTCCATCGACAGCAGCTTGCTGAATTGTTTGACGACTGCGTTTTTGGGCTCTGTCAAAATTTGCACCAGCGCGTCTTCGCTCAGTTCAGCCAGGGTTGCCACCACCGGCATACGGCCTACCAGCTCGGGAATCAGGCCGAACTTGATCAAATCTTCCGGCTCGACTTCCTTGAACGAGTCCGTCAGGCTACGGGATTTTTTGCTTTTGACGACAGCACCAAAACCGATGCCGGAAGCCTCGGTGCGGTTTTCAATGACCTTTTCAAGCCCCGAAAAAGCGCCGCCGCAAATAAACAGAATGTTGGTAGTGTCAACCTGTAGAAAATCCTGGTTCGGGTGCTTGCGCCCGCCCTGTGGCGGCACGGATGCCATGGTGCCTTCGATCAGCTTGAGCAAAGCCTGCTGGACACCTTCACCCGACACATCACGGGTGATGGACGGGTTGTCGGACTTGCGTGAAATCTTGTCGATCTCGTCGATATAAACAATGCCCTGCTGGGCGCGTTCAACTTCATAGTTGCAGCTTTGCAGCAGTTTCTGGATGATGTTTTCAACGTCTTCACCCACATAGCCGGCTTCCGTCAGCGTGGTCGCATCAGCCATCACAAACGGTACGTTTAGCGTGCGTGCCAGTGTCTGGGCCAGCAGTGTCTTGCCAGAGCCGGTCGGGCCGATCAGCAAAATATTGCTTTTCGTCAGCTCGACATCATCTTTTTTGGCCTTGTCCTTGTGGCGCAGGCGCTTGTAGTGGTTGTACACGGCGACGGCCAGCGTGCGCTTGGCCGGCTCCTGGCCTATGACGTATGCGTCCAGCGTGGTCTTGATTTCCAGCGGCGTTGGCAAGTCGCTGCGCGTTTCGCGTACGTCGTCACCAGCGGGCAGTTCGTCACGGATGATTTCGTTGCAAAGATCTATGCATTCATCACAGACAAAGACCGAGGGACCAGCGATGAGTTTTTTGACTTCATGCTGACTCTTACCGCAGAAGGAGCAGTACAAGGTTTTTTCGCTGGAAGAGCCTTTTTTTTCGGCCATTTGTTGACTTGCCTTGTGAAGTGGCTGGGGAAAACCTGTTACGGACGATTAACTAATGATAACCAAATAAAAATGGCGTTCTCTGTACTAGAGAGCGCCGTTTCATGCGGGGCCTAGCACTGGCAAATTGCAGGCCATTTGCTGGCTATTTGCTGACCATTTAGCCCGCATTTCAGGGCCGCTTGGAAATCACCTGATCGACTAGGCCGTATTCTTTGGCATCATCGGCAAACATGAAGTAGTCGCGCTCGGTGTCGCGCTCGATTTTCTCCACAGTCTGCCCGGTGTTCGCGGCCAGAATGCGGTTCAGCTGGTCACGGGTTTTAAGAATGTCACGGGCATGGATCTCGATATCGCTTGCCTGACCTTGCGCGCCACCAGAAGGCTGGTGAATCATCACGCGAGAATTCGGCAAGGTGAAACGCTTGCCCTTGGCACCTGCCGACAACAGGAACGCGCCCATGCTGGCCGCCATGCCGACGCACAGCGTCGACACTTCCGGCTTGATGAACTGCATGGTGTCATAAATGGCCATACCAGCCGTCACCGAGCCGCCAGGGGAGTTGATATAGAAAGAGATGTCCTTGTCAGGATTTTCGCTTTCCAGAAACAGCAACTGCGCCACCACCAGATTGGCCGTCTGGTCATTGACCGGGCCAACCAAAAAGATAACGCGCTCCTTGAGCAGCCGCGAATAAATGTCATACGATCGCTCGCCGCGCCCGGACTGCTCAATCACCATGGGCACCATGCCCAGGCCCTGGGTTTCCATAGCACCGCCGTAAATGCTGCTCATACTGGTTCTGGACATCAGTTTTTCTCCAAAGATTCTGTTGCGTTGATTTGCATTAATTTGCGTTGGCTTGTACTGTACCCAAAAGAAATGGGGCTTGCGTCCCGGACTTCAAGCCAGACACAAACCCCAATTCATGGCACAGCCGCAAAAATCTGGTCTTGATTTAGTTTTGAGCCATCAGCTCGTCAAATGACACTGACTTTTCAGTCACTTTCGCCTTGGACAGGACAAAGTCGGTGACGTTGTTTTCAATCACCACGGCTTCGACTTCAGCCATGCGGCGGTTGTCGCTCAGGTACCAGCGCACCACGTCCTGCGGTTTCTCGTAGCTTGCGGCCAGCTCTTCGATGTGCGCCTTGAGTTGCTCGGGCTTGGCCTGCAGGTTGTTGGAGCGCACCAGTTCAGCCACGACCAGGCCCAGGCGCACGCGCTTTTCAGCTTGCGGACGGAAAATATCATCAGGAATCGGAGCCTTGTCGGCATCCTTGACACCGCGCTGCTTCAGGTCAGCCCGGGCAGCTTCAATCATGCGGTCGAGTTCGGACTGTACGCTGGAGTTGGGCAGGTCAAGCTCTGCGTTGGCGATCAGCGCGTCCATTACCGCATTTTTGTTGCGGGCCAGCAGGCGGGACTTGACTTCACGCTCAAGGTTTTTCTTGATGTCGGAGCGCAGGCCGTCAACCGATGCATCGGCAATGCCCAGCGATTTGGCAAGCGCCTCGTTCACTTCAGGCAGATGCGCGGCTTCGAGTTTTTTGACCGTGACCAGAAAGTCAGCCTGTTTGCCGGCAACCTCTTTGCCGTGGTAATCAGCCGGGAAGTTCAAAGGGAAAGTCTTGCTGTCACCGCTTTTCATGCCACGCACGGCTGCTTCAAATTCCTTGAGCATCTGGCCGTCACCGATCAGGAACTGGAAGGCTTCCGCCTTGCCGCCAGCGAAGGTTTCGCCGTCAATCTTGCCTTCAAAGTCAATCGTGGCGCGGTCACCGTCCTGCGCGGGTGCATCAAGCGAACGCTGCGCAAAGGTACGGCGCTGCTTGCGCAGGATGTCTATGGTCTTGTCGATGGCCGCGTCGCTGACATCAGCGCTTACTTTTTCGATTTCTGCGCCTGTCAAGTCCTTGATTTTTACGTCTGGATAAACTTCAAAAATCGCATCGAACAGCATGTCGCCCTCGGGCGCACCTTCTTTTTCACTGATGCGGGGCTGGCCTGCCACGCGCAGCTTGGCTTCATTGGCGGCGACTGAAAACGCCTCGCCGACCTTGTCGTTCATGACTTCGTAATGAACTGAATAGCCATAGCGCTGGGCCACGACGCTCATCGGCACTTTGCCGGGACGAAAACCGTCCATCTTGACGGTGCGTGCCAGTTTTTTCAAACGGGTATCGACTTCCGACTGGATGGTGCCAACCGGCAGGCTCAGGGTGATTTTTCGTTCCAGCTTCTCGAGGGTCTCAACAGTCACGGCCATGATATTTCCTAATCCTAAACAAGGTCTAAATATTCAAGCAGGTCATTGCCATGCATTGCGGTTGCAATGCCCGGCAAAGCTGCATATCTTCAAAGGTGGTGCGCGGGGCGGGACTCGAACCCGCACAGTATTGCTACCGTCAGGACCTAAACCTGGTGCGTCTACCAATTTCGCCACCCGCGCGCCTGAAACAAGAAAGGGGGCCAAGCAACAGTCAGATTTAGGGCTCTTCTATAAATTCATTTTTCGGGCGAATTGCGGCGTTGCGCGGTGCTCGAAATCCTCACGTACCTGAAGTACGTTCCGGTTCCTGCGCTCCGTGCGCCTTGCACTTCATCCCGAAAA
>JBKJOH010000351.1:0-12639 GCA_046593295.1 Polaromonas sp.
CTGAGTAGCCAGGAAGCCATCGACAACCTGGGCACGATTGCCAAAAGCGGCACGCGCGACTTCGTGGCCAGCCTGTCGGGCGACCAGAAGAACGATGCACAACTGATTGGCCAGTTCGGTGTGGGTTTTTATTCCGGTTTCATCGTGGCCGACCGCATCACGGTGGAAAGCCGCCGCGCAGGCTTGCCAGCAGCGCAAGGGGTGCGTTGGGCCAGCGAGGGTACAGGCGAGTTTGAGGTCGCGCAAATCGAGCGTGCTGATCGCGGCACTGCCATTACTTTGCACCTGAAAGAAGATTCACTGGATTACCTTAACGCCTACAAGCTCAAGGGCGTCATCAACAAATATTCAGACCATATTTCGCTGCCCATTCTGATGGAAAAAGAAGAGTGGAAAGACGGCGAGCTCATCTCGGCCACCGATCCCGATGGCGGCAGGCAGCCTGGCGGCATGGTTATGACCGACGAATGGGAAACCGTCAACCAGGCCGCAGCACTGTGGACGCGCGCCAAAAAAGACATCACGCAAGAGCATTACGACGAGTTCTACAAGCAGATCAGCTATGACAGCCAGCCACCACTCGCCACCACGCACAACCGCGTCGAAGGCACCACCGAATACACGCAGTTGCTGTTCATCCCGTCGAAGGCATCGATGGACATGTTCAACCGCGACAAGGCGGCGGGTGTCAAGCTCTACGTCAAGCGCGTCTTCATCATGGACGATGCACAGGCGCTGCTGCCAACCTACCTGCGCTTCGTCAAGGGCGTGGTTGACTCAAACGATTTGCCACTCAATGTGTCGCGCGAGCTGCTGCAAGAAAGCCGCGCCGTCAAAGCCATCCGCGAAGGCTGCACCAACCGCGTGCTGTCGATGATTGAAGACCTGGCGACCAACGAGCCGGACAAGTTTGCCAGCTTTTACGCCGAGTTTGGCGCGGTGCTCAAGGAAGGGCTCGGTGAAGACTTTGCCAACCGTGACCGCCTAGCCAAGCTGCTGCGTTTTGCATCGTCCACCACCGACACCGGAACCGTCAGCTTTGCCGATTACAAAGCCCGCATGAAGGAAGGCCAGGACGTGATTTACTACATCACCGCCGACACACTGGCCGCAGCCAAGAACAGCCCACAACTGGAAATCTTTCGCAAAAAAGGCATTGAAGTGTTGCTGATGGCCGACCGCGTGGACGAGTGGGCGCTGAACTTCCTGCACGACTTCGACGGCACGCCGCTACAGTCCGTTGCCAAGGGCGCGGTAGACCTCGGCAAGCTGCTGGGCGAAGACGAAAGACAAGCCGCCGAAGAAGCGCAAACGACGTTCAAGCCCATCCTCGACAAACTGAAAGAAGCGCTGAAAGACAAGGCGCTTGATGTGCGCGCCACCTCGCGCCTGGTTGACTCGCCCGCCTGCCTCGTTGTGCAAGACGGCGACATGTCGACCCAGCTCGCCCGTATGCTCAAGCAGGCCGGCCAGGCCGTGCCCGAGACCAAGCCGATTCTTGAAGTCAACGCCCAGCACGCACTGGTTAAAAAGTTAGAGAGCACGGCTGACGCAAGTACCTTCGACGACCTGGCCAACATCCTGTTTGACCAGGCGCTGCTAGCTGAAGGCGGTATGCCGGCTGACCCGGCGGCTTATGTGAAGCGGGTGAATGCGTTGTTAGTCAATTAATAATTATTTGTAATTCAAATAACCATTAAAATTGAGGCAATTAACTTTTGCGAGTGCCGCCATGTACACCCTTAATCTCGAACAACTCAAAGCCGCCACTTTGACTGGCGGCGTGACCGACATCACCTTGCGTGGCGACGGCGCGGCGTTTATCGTCAGCGTGCAAACCCAGCGCGGCGACGCTGTCATGGTCACCAGCCGCAAGCAGCCGCGCCGCTTTGCCGACCCGCGCAAAGCCCTGCAACTGCTGCGCGGCATCGGTTTGAATGAGTGCCGCATCAACGCCACCGACTGGCACCCCGAAGCCCACGCGCTAGAGAAAGTTGCCCGCCCAGACCGCAGCGCGGCGCTAAAGGCCGCCCATGAGGCCGCGCAGGCCGATGCCGATTACGACCGCTGGTTTCATGCCAAGGTGCAGGCCTCGCTCGATGGGATTGCGGATGGCAGCAACCGCTTGTTGAGCGATGAAGAAGTGGCAGCTCGTCGTGCGGCTCTGCGGGCGCGGCTTGAATCCATGCGCCCGGCTCATGCAGCTTGAAGCGGCATGCTGAAAGTCGTCAAGACCGATCAGTTTTTGCTTGATATCGAAGATGTCATTGTGTTTATTGCTCAAGACAACATCAGCGCAGCGATAGATTTTGAGGCTCACGTTCACCAACAGTTAGACAGCTTGTCCGACCCCAACTTCCCCCGCCGCAAAGGCCGCAAGGCAGGCACGCTGGAACTGGTCATGCACCCCAACTACGTCGTGGTGCTAGAGCAAACCGCCACCACGGTGATCGCGGTGAACCTGCTGCACGTTGCCCGCCGATACCCATGAACCAAACACCCCTCGAAGTCTCCGTTGGAGCACCGACAAATCACGCGACCAGCGGTGCTTCTTGCATCGCCTCGTTCTGCTCTTCCAGCATGTCCACCTGGCCCTTCCAGTAATCACTGGAGCCGAACCACGGGAAGTTGATCGGAAAAATCGGGTCGTGCCAGCGCTGGGCCAGCCAGGCGCTGTAATGCACCAGTCGCAGGGTGCGCAGTGGTTCTATCAACGCCAGTTCGCGTCTATCAAATTCACGAAACTCTTCGTAGCCGTCGACCAGCGCGCCCAGTTGGCGATTGCATTGCACACGGTCGCCTGAGAGCAGCATCCACAAGTCCTGTACCGCAGGGCCGCTGCGTGCGTCGTCGAGATCCACAAAGTGCGGGCCTGCGCCGGCCAAGCCTTCGGGTGTCCACAAAATATTGCCGGGGTGGCAGTCACCATGCAGGCGCAGTGTTTTAACGTCACCCACGCTTTCAAACACGGCTTGTGCGGTTTGCATGGCTTCTTCAAAGGCCTTGCGCCAGCGCGACTCCATATCGAGCGGTAAATACGCGCCAGTCAGCAAGACATCACGCGATGCATAGCCAAAAGTTTGCAGGTCAAGTGCAGGCCTGTGGGTGAAAGTTTTTGTACTGCCCACGCTGTGTATGCGGGCCAGAAAGCGGCCTATCCACGCCAGCACGTCCAGGTTGTCGAGCTCAGGCCTGCGGCCACCACGGCTGGGCGATACGCTGAAGCTGAAGCCCTTGAAGTGGTTAAGCGTTTTGCCTTGCAGCACCAAGGCCCCGACGACGGGGATTTCTGCGGTCATCAACTCTGCCGCGAAAGAATGTTCTTCCAAAATCTGCACATCCGTCCAGCGGTCGGGCCGATAAAACTTGACCACCACAATTTCACCAGCGGCATCACCTTGGCCTGCGGGGGCTTCAAGATGCACCTGGTAGACGCGGTTTTCGTAACTCGACAGCGCCATCAACCGGCCATCGCCGAGCAGGCCCACGCTGGCCAGCGCGTCGAGCACCACGTCGGGCGTGAGGTGCTCGTAAGCGTGGATTTTTTGTGGGCTTACGGCTTGTGGCGGTTGGTTGGGCATCCCTGATTGTCGTGTAAGACTTCGAAAGGCCGAAAAACCGCTCAAAAAGTGCATTTTTAAGGCATAAAAACGGCCACAGCCCAATAAATACGGGCGTTACCAGCTACTAAAAACGTAGCAGTCGCGCCGCTGACGTTCAGACTACCGTCAGCGTCACATCAATGTTGCCTCGTGTGGCATTGGAGTAAGGGCAGACCTTGTGGGTTTTTTCGACCAAGGCATGAACGGCGGTTTTGTCCATGCCGGGTACGTTGATTTTTAGTTCCACTGCAATGTTGAAACCTTCTGGCGTAGCGCCTGCGCCAAAGGGGCCGATGCCGACAAGGCCTTCGATTTTGGTGTCAGCAGGGATGGCGATTTTTTCCAGGCCACCGACGAACTTCATTGCGCCCAAAAAGCAAGCCGAGTAGCCCGCTGCAAACAACTGCTCGGGGTTCACGCCGCCGCCTGCGCCGCCCATTTCTTTGGGGGTGATCAGTTTCACGTCAAGCAGGCCGTCACTTGATTTGGCCTGGCCTTCACGGCCGCCCGTGGTGTGGGCGTGGGCGGTGTAAACGATTTTAGTGGGTCTTGTCATGGTGTTTCCTTTTGGAGAGATACCCCAGATTGGGGTGGGTTAAAAATGGGTGAGTGAACTCAGGCCACCAGGTGCTGGCGCAGTGACTGGACTTGCCGGGTGAGGTCGGAAATTTCAGAAATAGAGCATTGGCTGGCGCTCAAAATACAGTCCGGAATTTTGGCGGCGCGGGTTTTTAGTTTGCGGCCCAAAGATGTCAGCGTGATGTAGACGCGGCGCTCGTCTTCAAGCGCACGAATGCGTGAGATATAGCCGGACGTTTCAAGGCGCTTGAGCAGCGGTGTGAGCGTGCCGGAATCGAGGTACAGCCGCTGCCCAAGCTCGGACACCATCAGGCCGTCTTTCTCCCACAGCACCAGCATGGCGAGGTATTGCGGATAGGTTAAACCAAGCTCACCAAGCAGCGGTTTGTAAACCTTGGTCATGGCCAGCGATGTGGAATACAAAGCAAAGCAAAGCTGGTTGTCCAGCTGGAGCATGGCATCGGATTTGTTTGGCATGGGTATATTATATAGCACAATTAAATTGTGTGCAATATATATTGCTGATGACAAATTTCACCAACTACTAAACTGGGGCCTCATGTCAAAAAACATCAAACCCGCCCAAGTCATTGAAGAGCTGCGCCCCGGCCAGTCGATTGAACTGCTGAAGGAGTTGCACATCCTCACGCGCGAGGGCAGGCTTAATCAGGACACGCGGCGCAAGCTCAAGCAGGTGTATCACCTGTACCAGTTCATTGAACCCTTGCTCAATGCTGCGACGGCGGAAAACCCTGCGGCCACGCTGGCTGACCATGGCGCCGGCAAGTCGTACCTTGGCTTCATTCTTTACGACTTGTTTTTCAACGTCGCGCACAAAGGCGAAGTAGGTGAAAAAACCAGCGGCCATATTTATGGCATTGAAACCCGTGCAGAACTGGTTGAAAAATCCCGCGCACTGGCCGAGCGCCTAGGCTTTCAGCGCATGTCGTTTTTAAACCTGTCGGTGCAGCAGGCAACCACTTCGCCGGACCTGCCGGAAGCGATAGACATCGTGACGGCACTGCATGCCTGCGACACGGCAACCGATGACGCGATTGCCTTTGGCCTTGCCAAAAACGCAAAGCACATGGTGCTGGTGCCTTGCTGCCAGGCCGAGGTGGCAGGGGTTCTTAAAAAGAGCCGGGCGCTGAATCTGGCCAAAACGCCGCTGGCCGAATTGTGGCGGCACCCGCTGCATACGCGAGAGTTTGGCAGCCAGATCACCAACGTGTTGCGCTGCCTGCAACTGGAGGCTAATGGCTACAACGTTAGCGTCACAGAGCTGGTGGGTTGGGAGCATTCGATGAAGAATGAGTTGATTTTGGCGAGCCGCCCGGCTAACCCGAACGCCAGCAAGACCCGTGCGGCGCAAGTGCGCCTGAAAGAGGTTTTGTCTGAGCTGGGCTTACAGGAGCTGACGCTGCGTTTTGCGATTTATCAGAGCAGGGCACTTCTATAAATTCATTTTTCGGACGAATTGCGGCGTTGCGCGGTGCTCGAAATCCTAACGTACCTGAAGTACGTTCCGATTCCTGCGCTCCGGGCGCCTTGCACTTCATCCCGAAAATCTGAATTTCTAGAAGTGCCCAGCAGTGTCGGCATCAGTTGCTAAAACGCTTGCGTGTTAAAGCCAGCGCAATCCAGAAAGCGACTACGGCGTAAACCATCAGCATCAACAAGTGCTGCCAACCCTGCGCAGGCCATTGGCCCAAAAACAGCGGGCGGATCAGCTCAACCGCTGCTGTCAAAGGCAGCCAGTCAGATATCACGCGCAGCACGCCCGGCAACTGGTCACGCGGAAAGAACACGCCGCTCAAAAACATCGTCGGCGTGAGAAACAGCGTGAAGTAGTAGGTGAAAAAATCGTAGCCTTTGGCCAGCGCATTGAAGATGAGGGCGACGCATGAAAAGGTGATGCCCACCAGCGCCAGCAGTGGCAAAGCCAGTAGCAGCATGGGGCTGTGGCTGATATTCAATGCCAGCATCACGGCCAATATCACGACACTGGTAAACAGCGATTTGAACGCCGCCCACAGCATTTCAGCAAACACCACGTCGTCAAGCCGAACGGGGGCATTCATGATGCCGTCCCAAGTGTGCTGCACGTGCATGCGTGAAAAGGCTGAGTACAAAGCTTCAAACGATGCGGCCTGCATTGCACTGGCGCACACCGAGCCGCTGGCCAAAAACAAAAGGTAGGGTACGGCTGTGCCGTTTAAATTGACGCTGCCAATCAACATGCCCAGCCCGTAGCCAAAAGCCACCAGCGTGATCAGGGGCTCGGCAATATTACCCACCAGGCTGGGGATGGCGAGCTTGCGCCAGACTAGAAAGTTACGGCGAAACACTGGCACCCAACGCAGGCTGATACGGGGTGCTGCCCAAATGGAAGTCATCACGCATCCTCCCTGATTTGCCTGCCTGTGAGTTTTAAAAACAGGTCTTCAAGATTTGCTGGGCGATGCAGGGTGCGCAATTGTGGGTAGTCATTCAGCGCAGCCAGCAAACCTTTGGAGTCCTGGGTATAGAAAAATACCGTCTCACCACTGACTTCGGTGCGTGCTGCTAAGGCCTTCAAGGGCGAATCAACCAGTGCCAGCGCGCCCGCGCCATAGACCTCGACCACATCGGGTTCAAGGTTGTCGGCAATCAACTGGCGTGGTGTCCCTTCGGTCATTTTCTTGCCGTGATCGAGCACCAGCAAGCGGTCACACAGGCGCTCGGCTTCATCCATGAAGTGGGTCGTCAGCAAGATTGATTTGCCCTGTTGCACCAGCCGCTGCAGGCGCTCCCACATCAGGTGTCGGGCTTGCGGGTCAAGCCCGGTGGTTGGCTCATCGAGCAATAACAATTGCGGGTCGTTGACCAATGCACGCGCCAGGCTCAGGCGGCGCTTCATGCCGCCTGACAGTTCACTGAGCTTGGCATCGGCCTTGTGCGTTAGCGCCGCAAATTCCAGCAGCCTGGGGATGCGCTCCCTGATGACCGCATCCTTCATGCCGAAGTAGCGGCCAAACACCAGCAGGTTTTCGGCACATGAAAAGTCCGGGTCCAGGCTGTCGAACTGGCTGACGATGCCCAAGTTTTCTTTAATCGCCAGCGCGTCCTGCGGCATCTTTAAAACGCCAGCGTTTTGATTGCCCAGAAAAAATGAAATGTCGCCCGCATCAGGCGCGGTCAGCCCTAGGCACATGCGGATGGTGGTGGTTTTGCCCGCGCCGTTGGGGCCAATCACACCCAGGCACTCGCCGGGGGCCATGTCAAACGACAGGTTGTCAACGACGGTGGCCGCGCCGTAACGCTTGGTCAGCCCTTTGATGCTGAAGAGGTTTTGCTTCATGCGCTTATTGTTGCCCAATTGTCGTGCTCGTACAGTGAAGTAAAGTCATGCTTGGCTCCGGGGGTTTTTGGGGTCAGAGTCCAAATTCATCGTGCCACCGGCACGCCCTTCGGGGGCGGTGCAACGCCCGCAATGAAATTGGCGTCTGACCCCAATAACCCACTTCTTTCAACTTCAGTTTTTGCGACCATAAGCGCCCCTCAGCATGACCACTTTCGGTACACCCCTGTCCCCCAACGCAACCAAAGTCATGCTGCTCGGCTCGGGCGAGCTGGGCAAAGAGGTGCTGATTGCGCTGCAGCGCCTGGGTGTTGAAACCATTGCCGTTGACCGCTATGAGAACGCGCCCGGCCAGCAAGTCGCGCACCATGCACGCACCATCACCATGAGCGATGCGGAGCAACTTAAAAGCCTGATTGAAAAAGAAAAGCCCGATCTCGTCGTGCCCGAGATCGAGGCCATTGCCACCGCCATGCTTGAAGAGCTGGAAGCCGCTGGCATCGCCCGCGTCATACCGACAGCCAGAGCCGCACGCCTGACCATGGACCGCGAAGGTATTCGCCGCCTGGCCGCTGAAACATTGGGCCTACCGACCAGCCCGTATGTGTTTTGCGATTCGTTGGCAGAGCTGCAAGCTGCGATTGATTCAAAAATCGGCTATCCCTGCATCGTCAAGCCGGTGATGAATTCTTCCGGCAAAGGCCAAAGCAAAATCGCCGGGCCTGGTGATGTGAAGACGGCCTGGGACTACGCCATGGCCGGGGGCCGCATCAAGGGAGGCCGTGTGATTGTTGAAGGCTTCATCAACTTTGACTACGAGATCACGCAGCTCACCGTTCGCGCCTTGGGTAGCGACGGAAAAGTCCAAACCCATTTTTGCGAACCCATAGGCCACGTACAGGTCAGTGGCGACTATGTTGAAAGCTGGCAGCCGCACCCGATGCAAAGCGCCGCCCTGCAAAAGAGCCGCGACATTGCCAAAGCTGTTACCGATAATTTAGGAGTTGGCTTTGACGGTAAGCCCTCCGGGCTGGGTATATTTGGTGTTGAGCTGTTTGTAAAAGGCAACGACGTGTGGTTCAGCGAAGTCAGCCCGCGCCCGCATGACACCGGCATGGTCACCATGTGTACCCAAGTGCAAACCCAGTTTGAGCTGCATGCCCGCGCCATCCTCGGGTTGCCGGTTAACACGGCCATCAGAACGCCGGGCGCAAGCGCCGTGATTTACGGCGGCGTTGATGCCAGGGGCATTGTGTTGGACGGCGTGGCCGAGGCACTGCGCGTTCCCAATTCGGACATCCGTCTGTTCGGCAAGCCCGAGAGCTTTGTCAAACGCCGCATGGGTGTGGCGCTGGCGTTTGATGCGGATGTTGAGGTGGCACGGGTCAATGCCAAGAGGGCTGCGGCGCTGGTGAAGCCACGGGTTGCCTGATTTATTGAAAAGCCACCTCGGCAAAGCTGCGCAGCTTGCGGCTGTGCAACTGTTTGATGCCTTCTGCTCTAAGCAGCTCTATGGCGCGTATGCCGATGCGCAGGTGCTGGTCAACCCGTTCGCGGTAGAAATGATTGGCCATGCCGGGCAGCTTGATCTCGCCGTGCAGCGGCTTGTCGCTGACACACAGCAGCGTGCCGTAGGGCACACGAAACCTGAAGCCATTGGCTGCAATCGTGGCGCTCTCCATGTCCAGGGCCACTGCGCGGCTTTGGCTGAAGCGGCGCTGCGGCTGATTGCCGGGCAGCAGCTCCCAGTTGCGATTGTCAGTCGATGCCACGGTACCGGTGCGCATGATGCGTTTTAGCTCCGGGCCTTTAAAGTGGGTCACATCTTCAACCGCCTGCTCCAGCGCTTTTTGAATTTCGGCCAGCGCTGGTATTGGTACCCACAGCGGCAGTTCTTCATCTAGCACATGGTCTTCACGCACATAGCCGTGGGCCAGCACGTAGTCGCCCAGTTGCTGGCTGTTGCGCAGGCCAGCGCAGTGGCCGAGCATGATCCAGGCGTAGGGACGCAGCACGGCGATGTGGTCGGTGATGTTTTTGGCGTTCGCTGGGCCTACGCCAATGTTGACCATCGTGATGCCACTTCGGTCAGCGCGCATCAAGTGATACGCAGGCATCTGCGGCAAGCGCGGTGGCGGCGTGCCCAGTGCGTCGCCAGCATCTAGCGCCAACCCCACACGGCGCGTGACCACGTTGCCGGGTTCGACAAACGCCATGTATTCGCTGTTCGCATCAAGCATGGCTGCATGGCCCAGGCGCACAAACTCGTCGATGTAAAACTGGTAGTTGGTAAACAGCACAAAGTTCTGGAACCAGTCGGGCGAGGTGCCGGTGTAATGGCGCAGGCGCTGTAGCGAATAGTCAACCCGGGCAGCGGTAAACAGTGACAGCGGTTGCGGCTCGCCGGGCCCCGCCTTAAACGTGCCGTTGGCAATACCGTCGTCCATGGCGGCCAGGTCGGGTAGGTCAAACACGTCACGCATCAGCGTGCGGCGCGTCGCGCTGAGGTTGCCTTCTATGTGGTCATGCTCGGCGAACGAGAAATGCACCGGGATCGGCTGGGAACTGGTGCCAATCTCAAGCTCGACATTGTGGTTTTGCAGCAGCAGGCGAAACTGCTCAAGGTAATACTCGCCATACAGGTCGGGTCTGGTCAGCGTGGTTTCAAAACGGCCAGGGCCGGCAACAAAACCGTAGCTCAGTTGTGATGCCGCCAGTGGCTCAAGCATCGCGCGCGCTACCGTGTCGGTGTGGATGCGCACAAACGGGTAGCAGGCCCGAACATGGCCTTCAATAGCATCGCCCGCAACATAGCGCTGCATGGCCAAGCGCAGGTGGGCGATTTGCTGGTCGTAAATCATGCGCACCTGGGCCAGTGCGGCAGCGGCATCCAGGTAGCGGGTGGGGGCGATGAAGCTGGGCAGGTAGGGCATATTCAAGTCTGTGATCTGTGGACGGGGCGCACTTCATTTCAAACCGGGGCCGCGGGGCTGGCTTTGCCAGACCGCAGGCGCAGCGGCCCCCTCGGGGGGCAGGGAGCTACGCGAAGCGAGCGACCGTGGGGGCACCGGTTCACGCATCGTGACAAACTCTTCGGCCATCGTTGGGTGAATCCCAATCGTGCTGTCGAAGATGGCCTTGGTTGCGCCAGCTTTCATGGCCACGGCAAAGCCCTGCACGATTTCGCCCGCGTCCGGCCCCACCATGTGCAGGCCGACCACGCGGTCTGAGGCGTCATCGACCAGCAGCTTCATCAGGGTGCGCTCGGTGCTGCCGCTCAGCGTGTGTTTGAGGGCCTTGAAGTCGCTGCGGTACACGCTTATTTTTCCGAACTCCTGACGCGCATCGGCTTCCGAATAACCGACGGTGCCGATATTGGGGTGGGTGAACACGGCGGTCGGAATAAAGTCGTAACTCATGCGGCGCGGCTTTTTGCCGACTGCTGCGCCGAACAAATGGTCCACCAGTGCCATCGCCTCACCCAGCGCCACCGGTGTCAGTTGCAGGCGGGCGGTGACGTCGCCCAGCGCGTAAATCGATGGCACCGAGGTCTGGTACTGGGTATTGACCTCGATGGCGCCCGCGCCATTGACCGAGACCCCGGCGTTTGCCAAGCCCAGGGCGGCCACGTTGGGCAGGCGGCCTGTGGCATACAGCACGGCATCGACCGTCATGCTGCCGCCCCCCTGCAGTTGCACCTGCAGCCCGTCCGCCGCCTGGCTGATGGCCGCCACATCGGCTTGCAGCCGCAAGTCCACACCGGCCTTGATCATTTCCGCGGCAACGAAGGCGCGCACGTCGTCGTCGAAACCGCGCAGTACCTGGGCACCGCGGTACAGCTGCGTGACCTGCGCGCCCAGGCCATTGAAGATGGAGGCGAATTCGCAGGCGATATAGCCCCCGCCCACCACCAGCAGGCGCGCCGGAAAAGGCTGGAGGTCGAAAATCTGGTCCGAGGTGATGACCAGCTCGCGGCCCTTGATGTCGGGCAGGCTGGGCCTGCCGCCGGTGGCAAGCAGGATATTTTTCGCGGTGTAAGGCTTGCCTTCGACCTCGACCGTGTGGCCATCGGCCAGCGTCGCCCAGCCCTCGATGATCTGCACGCCCGAGTTCTGCAGCAACTGGGTGTAGATGCCGTTCAGGCGGGAAATTTCGCGTGCGCGGTTGGCTTTGAGCATGTCCCAGTCAAACACCGGTGCCGCGCCGACCCAGCCGAAGCCATGTGACTCTTCAAAGGCTTCCGCATAGTGCGCCGCATAGCTGTAAAGCTTTTTCGGAATGCAGCCGACGTTAACGCAGGTGCCGCCCATGGCCGCCACCTCGGCCAGTGCCACCCGCGCGCCACGCTGCGCCGCCATGCGCGCGGCGCGCACACCGCCGCTGCCGCCACCTATGACGAAGAGGTCAAAATCAAAAGTCTGCACAGGGTTTTCCTTGAAGGTGGAGGATGCCCCATGATAATTGGGGATGACTACATCTACAGACTTCGCATCTTTATCCCTGCCTGCCCATGTACTGGCCAACCTGACGGAGCTTGGCTATCGCCAAATGACCCCGATTCAGGCGGCCAGCCTGCCGGTGGCGCTGCTCGGCAAAGACCTGATTGCGCAGGCTAAAACCGGTAGCGGCAAAACAGCGGCCTTTGGCATTGCGCTGCTGGCTAATTTAAATACGCGGCGCTTTGCGGTGCAGGCCATGGTGCTGTGCCCGACGCGCGAGCTGGCTGACCAAGTGGCCACTGAAATCCGCCGCTTGGCGCGGGCGGAAGAAAACGTCAAGGTGGTGGTGCTGTGCGGTGGTGTGCCGCTGCGCAACCAAACCGCAACGCTTGAAAACGGCGCGCACATCGTGGTCGGCACGCCGGGCCGCATCATGGACCATCTGGCGCGCGGCAATTTAAAGCTCGACGCGATGAACACGCTGGTGCTGGACGAGGCTGATCGGATGCTCGACATGGGCTTTTTTGACGATATTGCCACTGTGGCCAAGCAATGCCCGAAAGAACGCCAGACTTTGCTGTTCTCAGCCACCTACCCCGAAGGCATCGCCAAAATTAGCAACCAGTTCATGCAGGCACCGCAAATCATCAGCGTGCAGGCGCAGCATGAAAAAAGCAAG
>JBKJOH010000157.1:0-7956 GCA_046593295.1 Polaromonas sp.
CGTTGTCCATGCAGGGCATGTCGTCGTGAACCAGCGAATAGGCGTGGATGTGCTCAACCGCGCAGGCCGAGCACAATGCAGCCTGCGGGTTGCCGTTGACGGCTTCGCAGGCGGCCATCACCAGCAAGGGGCGCAGACGCTTGCCGCCATCGAGCACGGCGTAGCGCATGGCATCACCCAGACCGGCGGGCGCGGGCGCGTCACTCGGGCAGGCAACCCAGCGCGTGAGGGCCTGCTCGATCTGGCCGAGCTGCTCTGCACTCCATTGGCCTAGCGCAAACGGGGCCGCAGCTACACTCACGCCCACGGCTTTAGCTCGGTGCCTTCAAGCACTTTGACCTGTGTTTCCACAGCTTCAAGCTTAGCCTTGCAAAAGCTCAGTAACTGCGCACCACGCTGATACCCAGTGAGCAACTGGTCCAAGGGCAATTGGCCTGATTCGAGGTTGGCTACCAAAGCTTCCAACTCTTGTAGTGCGATCTCGTAAGTGGCAGGGAGCGTAGGTGGCGTGAGTGTTGTTGATGCTGAAGATTTAGCCATGGTATTTTTGGTGAGCCCTGATTTTAGGCCTGATAATGTCGCCTCAAGGCGGCTATCCCGCAGGTAGAATTGAGAACTGTTCTCGATAAGCCACAAGCCTAGTACAAAGCATGTCTGATTTAAGCCTTAGGCTGCTGCAAGCGACCAGCCAACTCCCCATTTCCAGCTACTTTGATGCCGGGATCTGCGAGCGGGAGCAGCAAAAGCTGTTTGCGCGCGGCCCGCGCTACCTAGGCCACGAGCTGGCCGTGCCGCGACTGGGCGATTTTTATGCGCTGCCGCATGAGGGTGAAGGCCGGGCGCTGGTGCGCAACGCCTCGGGAATAGAGCTGATTTCCAACGTCTGCCGCCATCGCCAAGCCACCATGCTTGCTGGCCGTGGCTCGCTTGGCAACCGTGCCGACAGCAACATCGTTTGCCCGCTGCACCGCTGGATCTACAACACATCGGGCGAGCTGATAGGCGCGCCGCACTTCGAGATTGACCCCTGCCTCAATTTAAACCGCTATAAAACCACAACCTGGAACGGCCTGGTGTTTGAAGACAATGGCCGCGACGTAGCCGCTGAGATGGCATCGCTGGCCACCATGGGCGACCTCGATTTTTCAGGCTACCAGTTAGACAAGACCCATCTGCACGAATGCAACTACAACTGGAAGACGTTCATCGAGGTGTACCTTGAGGACTACCACGTCGGCCCCTTCCACCCCGGCCTGGGCGGTTTTGTCACCACGCACGACTTGCAGTGGGAACTGAACAACCACTACTCGGTGCAAACCGTAGGCGTGTCTGACAAGCTCGGCAAGCCGGGTACCGACACCTATAAAAAGTGGCACGACGTGGTGCTGCAATACCGCAAGGGCGTGCCACCCAAGTACGGCGCGATCTGGCTGACCTACTATCCGCATGTGATGGTTGAGTGGTACCCGCATGTGCTGGTCGTCAGCTCGCTGCACCCGCGCGGGCCGGACAAGACCCTCAACGTGGTCGAGTTTTTTTACCCCGAAGAAATCTGCGCCTTCGAGCGCGACTTCATCGAAGCGCAGCAAGCCGCCTATATGGAAACCTGTGTCGAAGACGACGAAATCGCGCTGCGCATGGACGCAGGCCGCAAGGCCCTGATGCTGCGCGGCGACAACGAATTTGGCCCCTACCAAAGCCCCATGGAAGACGGTATGCAACACTTTCACGAGTGGTACCGCCGCGAAATGGGTGCCAGCAAAACCACACAGATGATCTGAAACGCCATGAGGGCACTTCTAGAAATTCAGATTTTCAGGATAAAGTGCAAGGCGCACGGAGCGGAGCAACCGGAATGTACTTAAGGTACATGAGGATTGCGAGCACCGCGCAACGCAGCAATTTGCCTGAAAAATGAATTTATAGAGGTGCCCATGAACTACGCCACACTGATTTCAGTACCGCAATTGCAGGCCTTGATCGCATCAAGCCAGCCGCTGCGCATCTTTGACTGCACGTTTGAGTTGATGCAGCCGCACGCTGGTGAAAAGCAATACCTCGAATCGCACATCCCGGGCGCGGTTTATGCCAACCTTGAGACGGCCCTGAGCGCCAAGCACGGCATCAACCCTGGCAAGCCCGGCGCTGACGGCGTGATCACCGTCAGCGGTGCCGACGCACCTGCGTCGGGTGGTCGACATCCGCTGCCGAATCGTGAAAAATTTGCCATCTGGCTGTCGAGCGTGGGTTTTGACAACGACATGCAGGCCGTGGTGTATGACCGCAATGGGGCCAACTACTGCGGCCGCCTGTGGTGGATGCTTAAGTGGGCTGGTGTTAAGAACGTGGCGGTGCTGGACGGCGGCTTACAGGCCTGGGTTGCTGAAGGCGGTGCCGTCAAAAGCGGTGAAGAGCCAGCGCACTTTCAGACCAATTTTGAACTTGGCCCTGAGCGGGTCTTGCTGGTGGGGGTTGATACGGTGCTGAGCAACTTGGGTCGCCCGGTTCAAACGCTGATAGACGCGCGCGGCGCACCGCGCTTCAAAGGCGAAGTCGAGCCGCTAGACCCGGTGGCGGGGCATATCCCAGGTGCGCTGAATCGCCCCTTCACTCAAAACATGGGCGCTGATGGCAAGTTCAAGCCTGCAGCAACGCTCAAAGCCGAGTTTGAAGTATTGCTGGCTGGCCGTGACCCGGCAACGGTTGTGCATCACTGCGGCAGCGGTGTCAGCGCAGTGCCCAACATCATCGCCATGCAAATCGCAGGGCTAGGCAACAGCGGACTTTATGCGGGCAGCTGGAGCGACTGGTGCAGTGACACCAGCCGCCCGATGGCGCAGGGCTAAAAGGCACTTCTATAAATTCATTTTTCGGGCGAATTGCGGCGTTGCGCGGTGCTCGCAATCCTCACGTACCTGAAGTACGTTCCGGTTGCTGCGCTCCGGGCGCCTTGCACTTCATCCCGAAAATCTGAATTTCTAGAAGTGCCCTAAAAATTAGGCCCGGTGCGCCACTGCACTGATAAACGTCACCAGCCCAATGCCAATCAGCAGCCAGGCGATTTGCGCTGCGGTCTGCGCCAGGCTTACGCGCTTTTGCAACTGTGGAATCAAGTCTGCCAGCGCCACATAGATGAAGCTGCTGGATGCCACGATCAGAAAGAACGGCAGGTAGCCCAGCAACTGATCGACCAGCGCATAACCGATCATGCCGCCAAGCGCCGTCACGGCACCGGCCATGGACACCTTGATAAGCGCTGCTCGGCGGTTATTGGACGAGTGGCGCATCACCACCAAGTCGCCCATGTGGTGCGGCACTTCATGCACCAGCACCGCGAGTGCTGCGACCACGCCCAGGCGCAGGTCAGCCATGAAGGCCGAGGCAATCAATATTCCGTCACCAAAGGCATGCACGCTGTCACCGGCCAGCACGGCCCAGCCGCCGGATTTCTTGGCTGAAGAGGTGTCGCGATCATGGTGCCCATCCATGTGCTGGGTATGATGCGCATGATCGTGATGCTCGCTATCCGCTGTGTCGGGGCCAGCATGGTGTTCATGCCCATGGTGCCAAAGCTCGGCCTTGTCCAGCAGAAAAAAGAACACCAGCCCGGCCAGCAGCGTGGCAAACAGCGCCTGCGGGCTGACCCGGCTTTCAAAGGCCTCGGGCAGCAGGTACATGAAGGCAGTGGCCAGCAGCGCGCCCGCCGCCAGGCTCAGCATGTGCTGGGTGTACCTGGCCAGCACACCAAAACTGAGCACCGCAGCCAGCCACACACTGCCTATGCCTGCGGCCAGGGTACCAATCAAAATTGCTATCAAAGTCATAGCTTCTTACGCCCGATCTATATGGGTCAATGCCCAAAATGGTTGTACAACACCGTCTGAATGCGCCAACAAGCACAAAAAAACCGCCGCACATGGGTGTGGGGCGGCTCGGGATGCGGGCGGGCTTGTTAAATCAAGCCACGCCGTTGGCCTTGAACCACGCCAAAGCGCGTTTCCAGCCATCTTCTGCAGCCTCCTTGCGGAAGCTGGGTCGATAGTCGGCGTGAAAAGCGTGCGGGGCATCAGGATACACCACAAATTGCGAAGACTTCGCCGCGGCGCTGCCGACGGCAAGCGCTGCTTTCATCTTATCCACCGTGTCAAGCGGAATGCCGCCGTCCTGCCCGCCGTACAGGCCCAGCACCGGGCCGTGGAGGATGGGTGCAATATCGACCGGGTGTTTGGGCGTGAGGGGCGTGCTGGCACCGACCAGACGCCCATACCAGGCCACACCGACTTTGACGTTGGGGCTGTGCGCGGCATACAGCCAGGTGATGCGGCCACCCCAGCAAAAGCCCGTGATGCCCACTTTGGCGGTGTTTCCGCCGTTGGCACCAGCCCACTTCACCGCACCGTCGAGGTCGGCCATGACCTGTGCATCGGGCACCCTGGAGACGACTTCGGCCATCAGCTTGGCCACTTCGCCATATTGGGTGGGATCGCCCTGGCGCGCAAACAACTCGGGCGCAATCGCCAGATAACCGGCCCTCGCCAAACGGCGGGTGGTGTCGGCAATGTACTCATGCACGCCCAGAATTTCCTGAATGACCAGGATCACAGGCAGGTCGGTTTTACCCGCAGGTGCGGCGTAATAGGCTGGCACCTTGAAGCCATTGACCTCGAACGTGGTTTCACCAACTTTCAGGCCTTCGGCCGAGGTCTTAATGGCGGTTTGCGCCATGATGGGCATGGCGGTGGCGGCATAACCCACGCCGAAAGCGGCCTTCAACGCGGTGCGGCGGGTCGTGCCGTGCTCGGTGCTTTCGCCTGGGAGCAGGGAATCAAATTCGGCTTTCAAATTACTGTCCAACATGCGGAGTTCCTCAGTTTGTTAATTGGGATTGTGGTCAGGGCAGACCGTGCGAGTCTATGCGGTCACGAAAGTTCGTATCAGTACATAGAAATACTGACTGATATTTTCCCTTGATTGTCCGTTCCTAAAGTCTTTTAAACAATTCTGACACCGAGGTTTTTGCGAGGTTTGGGCACAGGATTTATTTCACAAATTTAGCCATTTTGTACTTATTTGGCTAACTTGCCTATTTATGCTAGCCTTGCAGTTCTAAAGCCCTGACGCAACAGAAAGCCGCACGATGCAAGTCAATATTCTTGAAGCCAGAAACAATCTCTCGCAGCTCATCAAATCGGCGCAAGCGAATGACGAAGTCATCATTGCCAACCGGGGCGCACCCGTTGCGCAGCTGGTAGCGATTAAAAGCAAGCCGAAAGACAAAGCCACAGCAGTGCTAGGCAAGGCCGCTGGTATTGTCGATTGGCTAAAGCACAACCCACTACCCAAACACTTGCAGCGCAAGCACGCCGATATTCAAGCCGGCATCAACGCAGAGCGCGCAGCATGGGATTGATCTATCTCGATGCCTGCCTGTTGATTTACGCCATTGAACGAGACCCGGTGTTTGGCAAGCGTACGCTAGCGGCGCTGGCCTCAAGGCCCGCTGGAGCTTTTGCGATTTCACCGCTCACAAAACTTGAGTGCTTGGTTAAATCACTCAAAAATGGTGACCTCGTTTTGCAGCAGTATTACGAAGCAGCCCTCGAACAACTGGTGCAACTGCCGATGACGGAGCCGGTATTTTTGCAAGCAGCCCAGCTACGCGCCCGCTTCGGCCTCAAAACACCTGACGCGCTGCACTTGGCGTGCGCCCAACACCACGGCTGCGAAGCGCTGTGGACCAACGACGAACGCCTAGCGATGGCCGGGCATGGACTGGCGTGCGATGTGTTGAAGAAAATGGACTTGGCGCACGCTGAGGCAGTTGAAGGTACGCGGGGCGAATGGTCGAAAAAGAAAGACGAGCAAGCCTTCAAAAATTTGTAATGCCCAGTTAAAAACCTGTTCTCAATGCGCTTTTTCCCAGTTCGGCCCCATCCCAATCTCAGCCAGCAGCGGCACTTTTAAATCAGCCACACCCGCCATGATGCGCGGCACTTCTACCCGCACCCATTCGACCTCGGCATCGGGCACTTCAAACACCAGTTCATCATGCACCTGCATGATCATTTTGGTCGCTCGCTTTTCATCGTCTAGCACCTGCTGCACCTTGTTCATGCTGAGTTTGATAAGGTCTGCTGCCGTGCCTTGCATGGGCGCGTTGATGGCCGCGCGCTCGGCACCAGCGCGGCGTGGGCCGTTGGGTGAATTGATCTCCGGCAGGTACAGGCGGCGGCCAAAAACGGTTTCTACGTAGCCCTTGGCTTTAGCAGATAGCCGGGTTTCATCCATATAGTTTTTAACCCCCGGATAACGCTGAAAGTATTTGTCGATATACGCCGCAGCAGCCTTGTTCTCAATACCCAGATTGCGCGCCAGGCCAAAGCTGCTCATGCCGTAAATCAGCCCGAAGTTGATGACTTTCGCGTAGCGGCGCTGCTCGCTGCTGACCTGATCCACGGCGACACCAAACACCTCGGCAGCGGTGGCTTTGTGTACGTCAATGCCGTCGGTAAAGGCCCGCAGCAAGGCTGCGTCTTCGCTGATGTGGGCCATGATGCGCAGCTCGATTTGCGAATAGTCGGCACTGGCGATCACGCTGCCCGCAGGGGCCACAAAAGCTTCACGCACGCGGCGACCCTCGGCGGTTTTTACCGGGATGTTCTGCAAGTTCGGATCGTTGCTCGACAGCCGCCCTGTCACCGCAACAGCCTGCGCGTAGTGGGTATGCACCCTGCCCGTTCGCGGCAGCGCCAGTTGCGCCAGCTTGTCGGTGTAGGTGCCTTTGAGTTTTGAGAGCGACCGATGCTCTAGCAGCTTGGCGGGCAGCGGGTAGTCTTCGGCCAGTTTTTCAAGCACTTCTTCATCTGTAGAACGCGCGCCCGTCGCGGTTTTTTTGATGACCGGCATACCCAGCTTGTCAAAAAATATTTCGCCCAATTGCTTGGGGCTGCCCAGGTTGAAGGGCTGGCCGGCAATCTCGTAGGCTTCGGTCTCCAGTTGCAAAATACGCTGGCCCAGCTCGCTACTTTGTTTGGCCAGCATGGGGGCGTCAATCAGCACGCCATTGCGCTCGATATGATAAAGCGATTCACTGCTTTTGATTTCAAGCTCATAAATAAAACGCAGCGGCTCAATCGCTTCAATCTGCGGCCACAGCACGCGGTGTACATCCAGCGTTTGGTCAGAGTCTTCACATGAATATTCAGCCGCCTTGGCAATATCGACCTGGTTGAATTTGATCTGGTGTACACCCTTGCCGCACAGGTCTTCATAGCTGATGCCGCTGCGGCCCAGATGCCGCTGCGCCAGGCTGCTCAAGCTGTGCTTTTGGTGCACTTCGAGCACATAGCTTTGCAGCATGGTGTCGTGCTCATAGCCCTGCACTTCAATGCCGTGGTTGGCAAACACATGGCGATCATATTTAACGTGTTGACCCAGCTTGGCTTTGGCAGCGTTTTCCAACCAGGGTTTTAGTTTGGCCAGCACCTCGTCGCGTGGCAGTTGTGTGGGTGCGCCGGGGTAGTCGTGGGTGAGCGGAATGTAGGCGGCCTCACCGGGCGTTACGCTGAAGCTCAGGCCCACAATTTCGGCGCGCATTTCATCGAGCGAAGTGGTTTCGGTGTCCAACGCGACCAAGTCCGCAGCTTCGATTTTGGCGAGCCATGCGTCAAGCACTTCCGATGTAAATATCGTGTCGTATTTCAAGTCAATGACCCGTGGGACAGCTTGCGAAACGGGCGTGTCAACCACAGCGGGTTCATCAAACAAGCCAGGCGAGGCAGCATCAGGCTTTGCCGCAGGTTTGGGCTTGGCGTCAAGCACTGCGCTACCACCTATCTGCCTAACCAGCCCTCTAAAACCATATTTTTCATAAAAAACTTTCAGTGCCCCCGTATATTCGATAGCTATGGGCACCGAAGATACGGGGGCACTGAAAGTTTTTTATGAAAAATATGG
>JBKJOH010000192.1:0-7321 GCA_046593295.1 Polaromonas sp.
AGCAGTTTGACAAACGGCTTGGCGATGCGGGCCACCCGCATCATGGGGGTTGATACCAGGCGCGCAACCGTTTCAGGATAAAGCTGGCCTATGCGCTTGGGCACCAGTTCACCAAACACAATGGTGACGTAGGTAATGACAGCCACAACCAGGGCAGTGGCAGAAATGTCGGAGGCCTTGGGCGACACACCAAAGGTTTGCAGCCACAGCGACAAATCACCACTAAAGGCCGCCTCGCCAATAATGCCGTTAAGCATGCCGATGGACGTGATACCCACCTGAACGGATGACAAAAACTGCGTCGGGTTTTCAAGCAGGCCCAGTGCCGCCTGGGCACCTTTGTCGCCCGCTTCAGACAGGGCGACCAGGCGCGCTTTGCGGCTGGATGCCAAGGCCATCTCCGACATCGAGAAAACACCGTTGAGCAAGGTCAGAAAAAGAATTAGCAGGAAGTCCATGAATCTTCAGGCAAAATAAACACATGTCACTGTACTGTATTGGCGACCTGCAAGGTTGCAACACACCGTTTCAACGCCTTCTGCAAACAATCGACTTTTCACCCAGCCGTGACACCGTCTACCTGCTGGGTGACCTTGTCAATCGCGGGCCTAACTCGCTGGGCGTGCTGCGCAGCCTGGTAGCGCTGGGCGACGCAGCCCAATGCCTGCTCGGCAACCACGACCTGCATTTGCTGGCCATGGCGCACGGCGTTCGCGAGCCGGGCCACATGGACACGGCTCAGGACATATTGCAAGCCAATGACAGCGCGGCGCTGCTCGACTGGCTCAGGCACCGCCAGATGGCGATTGATGCGCATGGCTGGCTGATGGTTCACGCAGGGGTATTGCCGCAGTGGACCCGGCAGCAAACCATGGCGCTGGCGGGTGAGCTGGAGCAGGTTTTGCATGGGCCAAACTTAAATGAATTGAAGGATTTTTTGCAGGTTATGTACGGCAACACACCCGCACAATGGAACGACTCATTGCGTGGTGCAGACCGGCTGCGCGTGGTGGTGAATGCGTTGACACGCCTGCGATTCTGTACGCAAGACGGTGTGATGGAATTCACCAGCACCGAAGGTGCAGACAGAGCCCCGGCTGGCTATATGCCCTGGTTTGAAGTGCCGGGCAGAAAAACCGCCGACACAGCGATGACTTTTGGGCACTGGTCTACCCTTGCCACAGGTGCCCAAGGTACACAAAGGGTTGCGCTCATGCGGCACAACGCCTTGCCGCTAGACACCGGCTGCGTATGGGGTGGCTGCCTGAGCGCGGCCCGGCTCGGGCCAACGCCAGGCAGTTTTGAGCTGATTCAGGTGCAAGGCGAACAGGCGCAGACGGCCAAATAGCTTTTCAATGCCTGAACAGCTTACCCTGTCTGATATCTACAGGCTTCGGCCTGTACGTCTCCGACAACGCCCGCGCAACGCTTGCCGCAAGCAGCAGCACGGCAGACGAGAAATAAATCCACATCAGAATCACCACCAGCGAGCCGGCCGCGCCATACGCTGACACCACCGCAGCAGTAGACAGATAAAACGCCATCAAATGCTTACCCGCAGCGAATAAAAAAGCGCCTGCTGCCGCGCCCATAACAAGAAAGCGGAGCGAGGGTTTAGGCCCGGAACTCATGCGCATGAGGGCAACAAACAAGACGATGCAAAACCCGAACGACACAACTTCGTTGAGGACAAAGGCTATCCTTTCAAGCGATAAATAGTTGCCTGCCCAGCCAGACAACAGGCTCAAGCCAGTCGATATGGCCAGTGATACCAGCAGCAAAAAACCAAACGCCAAAATATAGGCTACACCACGCAACCGCAGTGACGCGCCGTGCCACCATTTTTGCTGTGGTACCTCACCGCTACCCTCGCGCCACAAGCGTTCAAAAGCGTCCTGTAGCTCGGCAAAAACGCCCGTTGCACCTGACAGCAGAAGCGCAAAAGCAAACAGTGATGCCGTAATGCCCTGCGAAGGCGTCTGTGCACTGACTAGCGCCTGCTGAACGACTTGCGCACCCTGTGCGCCAACCACATTGCGGATCTGGTCAACCAGATTGACCTCGATGTATGCGCGATCCAGCCACAAGCCCAGCACGGCCACCATCAGCACCAGCAAAGGAGCCAAGCTGAGAATGCCGTAAAACGACATCGCCGCACTCATACGCAGCCCGTCAGCTTCAATCCATTGTTCTATGGCACGCCACAGGGTGCGGTAAATATTTTTCAGGATTGACAGCACACTGACACTGCTTTCTGGCGATGCCCCGGTGCGCGGTTTGGATTGCAATTCCATGGGGCCAGTCTAAGAAACCCTGGCAATTCAGTCACCAGACGGGTGCGTCAAACGCCGTAGGCGGACTCCGACGGTATCAAGCCGATATCCAGCAGTTTTTAGCCGCCGATTTTGAACAGCGCAGCGACTTTTTTCTTTGACTTGATGTTGGCCGACACACCACTGCGTACAGGCGCTGCCTTGGCGGCAGAATCCCAGGTGGCTTGCGCGTCTGGAGCGGTAGCAGCCTCATAGGGCTGGTCAAAAAACGGATCACGTGGCGCGGCGCTTTGGCGATACTGACGATGCGGCGTGTACTCACGGCGCTCACGGGGTTCGCGTGCAGCCCTGGGCTCCGGCCTACTGCCGCTTTCAGCCTCACCATCACCACTGTCCCGGTACATCCGGCGGCCATCGTTGATGCGGCCCTGCGGGCCAAACTTCTCGGCGGTGCGCGGCTGGTCTTCGTCAAACTCCATCGGCTCCAACTCGATCTTGGTTTTGATGAGTTTTTCGATGTCAGCCACCAGGCGCTGGTCGCTGCTGGCGACAAAGCTCACCGCCAGGCCAGAGGCACCAGCGCGGCCGGTGCGGCCAATGCGGTGAATGTAATCTTCAGCATTGAAAGGCACGTCAAAGTTGAAGACCGCCGGTACATCCTTGATGTCCAGACCGCGCGCCGCAACGTCGGTACACACCAGTAAATCGACCTCGCCTTTTTTGAAGGCATCGAGTGCCTTGAGGCGCTCGTCCTGGCTTTTGTCGCCGTGCAGTGCGGTGGTTTTAAGGCCTTCGCGCTCCAGCGAGCGGGCCAGCCGTGCGCAGCCGAGCTTGCTGTTGACAAACACAAAGGCCTGCTTCATGCCGCGTGTTTTTAAAATCTGGTGCAGTGCGCGGCGTTTATCGTCGGCGCCCACGCTGTAGAAGTGTTGCTCAACCGTTGAGGCCGTGGCGTTGGAACGCGCGACTTCAATCGTCACCGGGTCTTGCAGGAAGCTGGCTGCCAGGCGCCTGATCTCAGGCGAAAAGGTCGCCGAGAACAGCAGCGTGATGCGCTGCTTGGGCAGGTAGCTCAGGATGCGCTGCAGGTCTGGCAAAAAACCGATGTCGAGCATCCGGTCGGCTTCGTCCAGCACCACGTATTCAACCTGGTTTAGCACCGTGTTTTTGGCTTCGATGTGATCGAGCAAACGCCCCGGCGTGGCAACCAGTACTTCAACGCCTTTTTTAAGTTCTACGGTTTGCGGCTTCATGTCCATGCCGCCAAACACCACCGCGCAGTTCAGGTTGGTGTACTTTGCGTACAGCTTGACCTGCTCGGCCACCTGGATCGCCAGCTCTCGCGTCGGCAACAGCACCAGCGCCCGCACCGGGTGGCGCGCCGGCGAAGTCGAAGCGTTTTCGTGCTTCATCATGCGCTGCAGCAGCGGCAGCGCAAAGGCAGCGGTTTTGCCGGTACCGGTTTGCGCAGCGCCCATCACGTCTTTGCCCGACAAGACGACCGGTATGGCCTGCTCTTGAATGGGTGTCATGGTTTCGTAGCCCATCTCGGCTACGGCGCGGGCCAGCGGTTCTGCCAGCGAAAGATTGGAAAAGGATGAGGTCATTTAGCCCTCTATTATCGCTGCTTTGAGTTTTTGGGGTCAGAGCCAAAATTCGCCGAGCCTACGGCTCGCCCGGAGGGCGCGGTGCGATGCACCGCAGCGAAATTGGTGTCTGACCCCAATAACTCAAAGCAGGCTCAGGCAGCCGCAAACCGCTGGAGGATTTTCTGGAGGCCGATAGATTGCTATTTATTTAATAGCTTGTCACGCCCGTTTCTAGGGGCTTTCAGGGCTTTTTAGGGGTCTGTAGCGACCATTTTTTATAAATTCCGGCTGCTGAAGGTGTCGCAAGCCTTCACGCTGCCGGTTTTATAGCCGGTGTCAAACCAGCGCTGGCGCTGGGCGCTGGTGCCGTGGGTAAAGCTCTCCGGCACTATCGCCCCACCGCCTGCGCGCTGCAATGCGTCATCGCCAATTTTGGCGGCAGCGTTCATGGCCGACTCAATGTCACCGCCCTCAAGGATGTGCCGTGAGTTGTTGGCGTTATTAGCCCACACGCCCGCAAAACAATCGGCTTGCAATTCAAGCTTGACGCTCAGGGCGTTGTATTCAACCTTGCTGACACGGCTGCGCATCTGATCCATCTTGCCGCTGATGCCGAGCAGGTTTTGCACATGATGGCCAACTTCGTGCGCAATCACGTAAGCCTGGGCGAATTCACCGGGCGCACCGAGACGGTTTTTCAGGGTTTCATAAAACCCGAGATCGATATAAACCTTCTGGTCGCCGGGGCAGTAAAACGGCCCCATGGCAGCCTGGCCCTGACCGCACGCCGTTTGCGTCGCACCCCTGAACAGCACCAGGCGCGGCTTGACATAGGTGCCGCCACCTTTGGTAAACACATCGGTCCATACGTCTTCGGTATCGGCCAGCACAGTGGATACAAACTTGGCCATGCGGTCATCTGCCGGAGGCCGGTACGCAGGGCCTTGATGTTGCTGTTGCACCTGCGCGGGCGGCGAGCCGCCACTGAGCAAACCAAGAATAGTCAGCGGGTTGATGCCGAACACCCAGCCACCCAGCAGCGCCACGACGATGGTACCTATGCCAATGCTGCGGCCGCCGAGCAAACCTCCCAGGCCACCACCACCGCCGCCCTCATCACGCCGGTCTTCAACATTGTCCGATTCGCGATTGCCTTCCCACTTCATGATTGCCCCTGTTCCATAAGTGACCTGCCTGCCCAAAGGGGCTTGCCCATTTGTACACCGACTTTACTTGAGCGCAACCCCCAAGCAAACACTTGCGGAACAAAATAAACCCTAAAGGTATCCATCAACCATGAAACGATTCAATCAACTTCTGCAAAGCTTCATGCAACGGGGCGCGGCAGTCGGCTTAATCTCAGTGATCGCCCTGTTGGCGGCCTGCGCCAGCCCCATCACCGCCAAGGTCACCAGCTTTAACCAGTGGCCATCAGACATGGCGGGCAGCACCTTCAGCTACATCACGCCTGCCGACAAAGCCAACGACTTGGAACAAGAGGCCTATGAAGGCTATGTACAAGCCGAGCTTGAAAAGCTGGGCCTCAAGCGCGCCGCACCGGGCCAGGTAGGCCGCATTCAGGTTGATCTGGTCACGGGTAACGGCACGCGCAAGCGCCAATACCGGGAGGCTATTTACAAGGACTACTACGTTTACCAGCCACCCTTTCGCGATGCGGCAGGCAATGTTTACCCCGGCTTTTGGGCACCCGACCGCTTTGGCTCACGCTATGTGGGCGACCGGCAAGTGACTCGCACGGTACAAGTCAGCAGCCTGCGTTTGCGCCTGCTGGACGTGCGAAACAACCCACTCGGCAAACCCAAAGCCGTGTTTGAGTCACGGGCCGTGTATGAAGGCGATAACGAAGACCTGCCCGCCCTAGTTCCTTACCTGGTACGCGCCGCATTCGATAAATTTCCGGGCCAAAACGGCAGGGTCAGCGTAGTGAAGTTCGATAGCAAAACGCACGCGATGCTTAAGAACTAAAACACCGTGTCAAAGCCGCATTGCACAATGCAGGCATGACCCGCTCCGCGCCTTCAGCAACACCACCCATACCGATGCCAGCACCTCTACCGTGCGTACTGCTCACCGGGTTTGACGCATTTGGTGGTGCGCACCTCAACCCGAGCTGGCTTGCGGCAAAGGCGCTGGATGGTGAATTACTCGTCGGCCACACGATACGGGCTGCGCAACTGCCGACTGCTTTTGATGCATCGCTAAAAGAGATCAAACGCCTGTTGCGCTTGCACAAGCCAGCGCTGGTGATTTGCGTAGGGCAAGCCGGAGGCCGAAGCGCCCTGTCGCTGGAACGCGTGGCCATCAACATCAACGATGCAAGCATTGCCGACAATGCGGGCGCGCAGCCGCTGGATACCCCGGTCGTGCGGGGCGGCCCATCGGCTTACTTCAGCACCCTACCCATCAAGGCCATGCTGAGCGCCTTGCAGCGCGCAGGCATTGCGGCGGAGGTCTCGCAAAGCGCTGGCACCTTTGTCTGCAATCATGTTTTTTATGGCCTGATGCATGAGCTGTCAAAGAAATCCAAATCTGCTGGCAAACAGCTCGCCAGAGGCGGGTTTGTTCATGTGCCTTTTTTGCCCGAGCAGGGTGTGCAATCGATGCACCTGAACGACATGGTGACCGGGCTGCGGCTGGCGGTTGAAACGGCTTTGCTCACCTTGGGAGGGTTGCTTGACAAGGCTTGATAGCTTTTAAAAAGGGGCAGGTCAGCGCGCCGCAAAAGACACGGCCATCAAACCCTCGATGGCCGAGCGCGAGGCCGACTGACCACGATCCTGAGTGCTGTTGTCCACCGGACTCAAGGTGATGGCCTGCCGATTGTCGGAATAAACCCCGGCTGTACAGGTGAATAGCTCAGCCCCATTGACGTTTTCAAGGCACTGGGCAAGTACCAGGCGCTGCGACTGCATCTGCGACTCACGGACCTCAGCTTTTTTAACCTGGCCATCCGTCACCACCACCATGGCTACCAACTGGCAAACCATCACCAGCGCACCAGCAATCACAAAAAGATTGCGGCCGCTTGTCTGGTCAATCTTAGGCAGGTGGTCTGAAAACATGGCGCAGCTCCTGGTTGCTTTGTACTTACTCGATGACTTGATGCTATGACTGGTGCCAGCAAACACCATGAGATGCGCGCCCTATCAGGATGTAGGATAAAAGCTCATTCCTCTCATTCCTTCTACCGAACTGCCCATGCCTTCTTTCCTCTTGCTTAATGCCCGGCAAACTGCCCAGCGCCTGCCTTGGCCTGCGCTGGTTGAAGAAGAAATTGTGCGACTGCTGCGTGACGATTGCGGTACCGTGCCACCGCGCCTGGTACACCCGGGTTCGACAGTTAAACGCGTAAGTCATTGATCCATATAGGGGCGAGATGCAATCGCTCCACTACAAAAGGGTTAACTGGGTGTTCAGAGTCGGTTTTTTGATGCTCAG